>NZ_JBFHGD010000013.1:0-29297 GCF_041583255.1 Trichloromonas sp.
AAACCATGACCATTCCTGCAGAAGCCGAGAAACCGCCGATGAAAACCAGCAGGGAAAGCCAGGGATGCCCGGCGCGGTGGGGGATTTCCATGACGAAATAGTCGGCGTGCGAGACGTCTCCGCCGCTCAGGATCAAGCCGCCCAGAGCGATGGGGATGACGAACAGGTTCATCAGGAACATGTAGGCCGGGAAACGCCACATGGCGCTTTTGATATGGTCTTCATTGGAGTTTTCGATGACCATGATGTGAAACTGGCGAGGCAGAAACATGAACGCCATCATCGAAATAAAGATCAGCGTGAACCACATGGAATAGGAAATGTTCTCGGTGTCGAGCATGAAGAGGTGTTTGCGTTCAGGAAATTCGGCGATGAAGCGGTCGAAAATGTCGGAAAAGCCGTCGAAAAGGCCGTAGGTGACAAAGATGCCGACGGCGACGAATGCGATCAGCTTGACCAGCGATTCGAGTGCGATTGCGGCGACCAGGCCTTCGTGGCGTTCCGAGGCGTCCAGATGGCGCGCGCCGAAGAGAACCCCGAACAGACCGAGAAACAGGGCCACGACAAAGGCGGTGTCGATGAACGGCGGGATTCCCGGCAGCAGTTCCTGGATTTTGTAGCTGAACGCCGACTGCGGCGCCGCGAGCAGATCAAAGGTTTTGGCGACGGCTTTCAACTGCAGGGCGATGTAGGGCATGATGCCGAGAACGGCAAAGACCGTGACCACGGCACCGAGCAGGGGCGATTTGCCGTATCGGCTGGAAATGAAGTCGGCGATGCTGACGATGTTGTGCTCTTTGCTGATCCGGACCATTTTCCGCAGCAGAAAGCACCAGCTGAAGGCGATCAGGGTCGGCCCGAGATAGACGGGAAGGAAATCAAGGCCGTTGGTCGCAGCCCGGCCGACGCTGCCGTAGAAGGTCCATGAAGTCAGATAGACCGCCAGCGAGAGGGAATAGATATTGGCATTGGAAATAATGCTTTTGCCCTCCGCGCGTTTTTTGTCGGCGTAGTAGGCGACGGCAAAAAGCAGACCGAAGTAGAGCAATGAGATGATGGTGATGATTTCGACAGGAATCATTCAGGTTCTCCCCCCTTTGGTGGTCCGGTTTGATCTTTGGAGGAGTCGTCGGTTTTGCGGGTAAAGAGATAGACCACCAGGATGGAGGTTGGCCAGCCGATGAAAAAATAGAGGATCAGCAGGGGGAAGCCAAGGACTGTCGTGTCCTTGTTGAAAATGTGAATAAACGGAAAATTGAGCATGATGATGCCGAGGATGAAGAAGATCACCCAGGCTTGTTTGAAGAGAGTGGATTGCTGTGGGTCTCGAGACACGTCGCGATCCTTGGGTTGCAGGCAGGTTTCAAGCGTGGTGTCACGCAGCGTTCGGATGGAACGATTCTGATATTTTGCCTTCAATCAGCCATCATGTCATCAATTATCTGGCGGTTTCTGTGCATCTCTTTCAGCGAGGTCGCACAGAATCAGCGCAATACTATAGGCAATGTCGCTCGATGTGTCGACCTGCAAGATGTCCGCTTCCTGAGACGGAGACTGAAAGAGGCCTTTCTGCTGGTCGAGCAATTCGGGGCGCCCGTCTGAAGCGTCATCGGCAGCGGCCTGCCGCCGTAGAAGTCGGTTAAGAAGTGTTTTTTCGCTGCATGTCATCCAGAGAATGCGAAAAGCGACCCCGGAGGCCTCAGCTGTTTGCCTGAATTGCTCGCGGTCCCGGCTCAGGGCGAAAGAGGCATCCACGATGACGGTTTGCCCATGGGCGAGACGTTTTTTCGCTTCTTCCAGCAGCCCCTGGTAGGTTTTTTTACTCATGCCGGGTGAATAGATCCCCTGGCCGAAACCCGCGTGGTCCCTGTCCGCCGGCGTCATGCCGGAAAGTTGCTTGCGCAGTTCGTCCGAGCGCAGCAGCCTGGCTCCCAGCACCTGGGCCAGTTCCCTGGCGACAGTCGTCTTGCCGGCCCCCATCAGGCCGCAGGTCAGGATCAGGGCCGGTGGACAAAGGTAGCTGATGGCCAGGCTGAAATAACTCTGAGCCTGGCCCAGTGCCGGTTTCTGCTCGGTCGGGTCGGCTGAGCTGTCGCGGGTCAGAAAAGAGAGGACCTTGCCGCGCACCCAGGCCCGGTAGAGCTTGTAAAACGGCAACAGGATCGGCAGGTCGGGGTCGGCCCCGGTTGTTTCATGGTAGGCGTACAGGAGGCTGGCCGCCAGATCGCGACGGTTGCGATGTTCGAGGTCCATCAACAGAAAGGCGAGGTCTGCTAACCTGTCGCCGACCCGAAACCGTTCGTTGAATTCGATGCAGTCGTAGATGCAGATCGGATCGGTCAGGCAGATATGTTCCGCATGCAGGTCGCCGTGGCCGTCGATGACGAAACCCGATTTTTCCCGCTGTTCCAGCAGGGCGGACTGTTCGCTGATAAAGCGGTCGACATGGGCAGCCACCAGTGCCTGGCCCTTTGTCGGCAAGGTCTTGCCGACAAAGGGGGCAGTCTGCCGGAGGTTTTCTTCCCAGTTCAGTGCCACCATGTCGGCATGCGTACGGCCGCCGGTGTGCTGACGGATTTCGGAATCCAGGTGTAGCTGGCCGAGGTGACGCCCCAGGCGCTGGATGTCGACACTAAGGGTTGGTTCATCGGCTTCGATCAGAACATCGAGCATGCGTTCCTGGGGCAGACGCTTCATGCGCACCGCGTAATCGACCAAATCGCCTTCCAATCCTGTTCCTGCGCGACAGCCGGTTCCATGGCGCCTGATTTCGACGATTTCCAGATAGGTTTCGGCGCAGAAACGCCTGTTCAGGCGCAGTTCCTCCTGGCTGTAGAAACGTCGGCGATCCAGGGAGGTGAAGTTGAGAAAGCCGAAATCGACGCGTTTTTTAATTTTGTACACATGCCGTGCGGTGAAATAGAGGCGTGAAACGTGGGTTTCCCTGAAGGTTACAGGTCCGGCCTCTCCGGGGTAGGTATCGAGGTTGAGCATGGCTTTATGCAGGGATTCGGCATCCATACGCACACCGGTCGTAATCGGCAACGGGTTGGTCGGCATCTCAGGCAGCCGTGCGACAGTTGGAGCGGTTCGTTCTGTATATCTAAGGTGCTGATTTTACAATAAACAATATCAGGTAACCGGGGAATGTAAAGATCCCCTTGCGGGCGGCAAAATAATTGACGGTCTACCCATGGTATGTTAGTTTTAAGTTTGAATTTACGCTGCTTCGCGGCGGACGCGTTCGGCGTCTTTATTCCTGCTTTCCACTATGTCTTCCCCCTTCACACGGATATCCGGCCTTGACTATTTTTCGGTGTTTTGCAGGCTGTACCCGGCTTTTCACCCTTCTGACAGTTGGATTTATCGTCTCGGCCTGTACCATGGTTCTGCCGGAGCAGGGCCGGCAAGGGCAGGCTGGTGAGTCCGTAAGCAGGGGGTCTGCTGTTGCCGAAGCCGAAGCTCTCTACATCGAGTCGCGCCTGCTGACCCTTGACGGCGATGGAGAAAAGGCTCTGCTGCTGCTGCAGCGGGCGGCTCAGCTTGATCCGCATGATCCTTACCTGCGCTATTCTCTGGCGGAGCAGTACTTGGCGCTCGGCCAGGCCGAGCAGGCGATACGCGCCGCCGAGGATGCGGTCATCCAGGATCCGCAGATGGTCGAGGCTCATCTGCTGCTCGGTAACCTCTCGTTCCATGCCGGCGACAATGACAAGGCCATCCAGGCGTTCAGTCGCGTCACTGAACTGGCGCCCGACCGGGAAGACGCCCCCCTGCTGCTGGCGATCACGCATGCCCGCAGCGACAATTTCGAACAGGCGGTCAAGGTGCTCAAGGAGTTTATCCTTACCCACCCCGATTCATCCAAGGGCCAGGTCACCCTTGCCCGTCTCTACCAGGAGATGGGGCTGACGGGGCTGGCGATCGAGACCTACCGCACCCTGCTTGATCTTTATCCCGATGGCGATTCGGTTTATTATGAGCTCGGCAGTCTCTACGAGGAGCAGGGCGAATTCGAGCAGGCTTTAACGGTCTATCGAAAGCTGCTGGAGGACGATCCGCAGAACATCAACATGCGCCATCATATCGTGCGCATGTTCATTGCCAACAGGGAGTACGAGGCGGCCCTGAACGAACTGAAGGAACTGCTCCTTATGCGTCCCGACGACCTCGAAGCGCTTCGCAAGGTCGGCCTGATTCACCTTGAACAGGAAGATTGGGTCTCCGCTGCCGGGGTGTTTTCCGCGATCCTGGAAAAACGCCCCGATGTGCATCAGGCCCGTTTTTATCTCGGCACCGCCCTCGAGCGCAACAATGACCACCAGGGGGCGCTGCAGGCTTTTGCGGCCATCCCCGAGGATTCAGACCTGTACGGCGATGCCATGGCCCACCTGAGTTACCTCAGTCATCGTCTCGGTCAGACCGCCGAGGCCATTGCGATACTCGAAAAACTCCTGTCCAAGGAGAGCGAACGCCCCGAACTCTATGCGTTTCTTGCCTCGCTTTATGAAGATGACGGTCGCTTCGACCAGGCGCTGGCTACACTCGACCGGGGGCTGGTCAGTTTCCCTCAGGATAGCGGCCTTCTCTACCACAAGGGGGTCACTCTCGAGCGTAACAAGGAGCGGGCGCAGGCGATCGCGGTCATGCGGCAGCTGATCCAGGTCTCTCCCGATCACGCTGAAGCGCTCAATTTTATGGCCTACTCCTTTGCCGAAGACGGTGTGAATCTCGATGAGGCGCTGGAACTGGCGAATCGTGCCATCGCGCTCAAGCCCGAAGGGCACATATACGATACCCTCGGCTGGGTCTTCTACCGTATGGAGCGGTTTGAGGAGGCCCGGATCCAGCTTGAAAAGGCGGCAGAAATGATGCCGGAGGATCCCGTTGTACAGCAGCACCTTGGTGATGCCTACCGCGAGTTGAAACTGTTCGACAGGGCCCGCGCCACCTACCGGAAGGTGCTTGAACTGACTCCCGATGATGAAGCCGTCCGGATCAAGCTGGACGGGCTTGGTCGCTGATATTTCTCCTAGATAAGACATTCCGGGGTCTCCCATTGAAGAAGATGTGCAGGTTTTATGTCGTGTTGCTGCTGGCTGCCGGCACCCTGGTTTCCGCCTGTGTGCCCGCAAGGATTCCGGTCCCCTCAGACCGCGCATCCGTGTCGGCCGAGGTCGAAGAGCAGTTGTTCGACCGGATGCGGGAGGCCGGCAGCAGGTTCCAGTCCCTCGAGGGGGTGGCCAGGGTGCATGTGGTTTGGCAGGGAAAGAATGCCACGGTGACCCAGGTTCTGCTGGCGGAAAAGCCCGACCGGTTCCGGGCCGAAACCCTCAACCCCTTCGGTTTCGGCTCGCCCTTGCTGCTGATGGCCACCGACGGCAGCGAGCTGGCGGTCATGGTGCCGGGAGAGGGACTGATGTTCCGCGGCGAGGCCTCGTCGCGGAACCTGCAGCGTTTTACCCGGCTGCCGCTGCAGCCGGCCGATCTCGTTCAACTGCTGCTCTACCAGGTGCCGCTGATACCATTTGAAGAACGCTCCGCCAGTGTCGGTTCAGCCGGAGATTTCCTGCTGCAGCTTCGGGGCTCGGAGAAGCGCCGCCAGGAACTGCGCTTTGACAAGAATCAGCAACTGGTGGAGAGTGCCTATTATCATGGCGACGACCTGGCCCTGCGGGTCAGGTATGAAAACTTTTCTGCAGGGGAGTTTCCGTTTCCCCGCTCGTCTTTCATGGAGATGCCCCAGCAGCAGGCCGAGGCGTCACTGACCTTCTCCGAGCTTGCGACCAACGTGCTTCCAGCAGCGAAGCTTTTTCGCCTGGCAACTCCTGGAGGCTACGAGGAACGTCCGATTCCCTGATGCGTTTTTTCTGTTATGATGCCATCAGGCATGTAGTTCTTTTACACGGGAGGTGGACGAGGGATATGCGCTTTCTGCTGATTTTACTCATCCTGTTCTGTTGCAGCTGCCAGAATCAGGATGTCGTCGTTCCGGTCGAGGAGTCGACAGCTGAACCGGCTTACGGAGATACCTTCATCGAAGCGTCTATCGGCGAGCCGAGCAACCTGCTGCCGGTTTTAGCTTCTGACTCCGCGTCTTCGGATATCAACGGGCTGGTCTACAACGGCCTGATCCGGTACGACAAGGATCTCAAGCTCGAAGGCGAACTGGCCGAATCCTGGGAGATTTCCGAGGATAATTTGACCATTACCTTTCACCTGCGCAAAGGGGTCACCTGGCATGATGGGGCCCCCTTCACCTCGGCGGATGTGCTCTTCACCTACCAGGTCTATACCGATCCGGAGACGCCGACCGCCTATGCCGAAGCCTACCGGCAGGTCGCTCGCGCGGAGGCTCCCGACCCCTACACCTTTCGGGTTACCTACGACATGCCCTACGCGCCGGCCCTCGGCAGCTGGGGGGTATCGATCATGCCCAGGCATCTGTTGGAAAATACCCCGATCACCAAAAGTCCCCTCTCCAGGCATCCGATCGGCACCGGACCGTTCCGCTTTGCCGAGTGGAAGTCGGGGGAAACCCTGGTCCTCGAATCGAATCCCGATTATTTCGAAGGTCAGCCCTACATCCGCCGGGTGCTGTACCGGATTATTCCCGATCTCTCGACCCAGTTTCTCGAGCTGCAGTCCGGCGGACTCGACTTCATGGGGCTGACGCCGATCCAGTATCAAACCCAGACCGACACCCCGGCCTTCAAGCGGCGCTTTGAGAAATATCGCTATCTCGCCTTTGGCTATACCTATCTCGGCTACAACCTCAAGCGTCCCCTGTTCCAGGACAAGCGGGTTCGTCAGGCGATCGCCTGCGCCATCGACAAGCAGGAGATCATCGACGGTGTTCTGCTCGGACTCGGCCAGGTGGCGACCGGCCCCTACAAGCCGGATACCTGGGTTTACAATGCCGATGTGAAACGCTATCCGCACGATGCCGCCAAAGCGAAAGCGCTGCTTGCCGAGGCCGGCTGGCGCGACAGCGACGGCGACGGTGTGCTGGACAAGGGCGGCCAGAAACTTTCCTTTACCATTGTGACCAACCAGGGGAACGATCTGCGGGTAAAGAGTTGCGAAATTATCCAGCGGCGCCTGCAGGAGGTCGGCATCGAAGTCAAAATACGGGTGATCGAGTGGGCTTCGTTCCTCAAGGAGTTCATTAACCCGGGCAATTTCGACGCCACCATTCTCGGCTGGACCGGCGGGCCCGAGCCCGACCAGTACAATATCTGGCATTCGAGCAAAACCGGCCCGCGCGAATTGAATTTCATCGGCTTCAACCACCCCGAGGTTGACGAACTGCTGGAAAAGGGGCGCCGCACCTTTGACCAGCAGGAGCGCAAGACCTATTACGACCGTTTCCAGGCGATCCTGGCCGAAGAACAGCCGTATACCTTCCTCTACGTTTCCGAGGCGCTGCCGGTTGTGGCCAGGCGTTTCCGCGGAGTGGATGCGGCCCCTGCCGGCATCCGTTACAATTTTATCAAGTGGTATGTTCCGGAGAGGGAACAGAAGTACCTGCGATAGATTTGGCATGATGAAAACAATGAAAACTATAGTTTTTTCAATATATTTCCTGGCGACGCCAGCAGAGCGCAGGTCCTGATATGCTGAGATACTTACTCAGGCGCATGGTCCTGATGATTCCCCTTTTGCTGGGAATCACCCTGATCTCTTTCGTGGTCATCCATCTGGCCCCCGGTGAACCGACCGACCTGCAGACGCAGCTCAATCCCCAGGCCAGCGCAGAACTGCAGGAACGGCTGCGGGCCCAGTACGGTCTCGACCAGCCGCTCTACGTGCAGTACGGACGCTGGCTGGGACGGCTGGCCCGCCTCGATTTTGGCGAATCCTTCGCCCAGGACAATCGCCCAGTGCTCGAGAAGATCGTCGAGCGTCTGCCCATCACGATTATGATCAACGTTCTTTCCATCGCGGCGATTCTCGCGGTGGCCATCCCCATCGGCATTATTTCGGCGACCAGCCGCAATTCACTCTTTGACCGGGCCACCACTATTTTTGTCTTTGTCGGCTTTGCCACGCCGTCTTTCTGGCTGGCGCTGCTGCTGATGGATCAACTCGGCGTGCGGCTCGGGCTCTTCCCGATCGTCGGCATCAAGTCTCTCGGCTATGATTATTTGAGCTGGTTCGGCAAAATCTGGGATGTCATTCACCACCTGATCCTTCCGGTGCTGGTCTCCGCTTTCGGCGGTCTGGCCGGTTTTTCCCGCTACATGCGGTCCAACATGCTCGAAGTCATCCGCCAGGATTACATCCTGACCGCCCGGGCCAAGGGGCTGTCTGAGCAGGCGGTGATTTACCGCCACGCCCTGCGCAATGCCCTGTTGCCGGTTATTACCATCCTCGGTTTATCGGTGCCCGGACTGATCGGCGGCAGCGTTATTTTCGAAACCATTTTTGCCATCCCCGGCATGGGCAAACTCTTTTATGACGGGGTCATGATGCGTGATTATCCGCTGATCATGGGGATTCTGGTGATCGGTGCGGTGCTGACTCTGGTTGGTAACCTGATTGCCGATATCAGTTACGCCCTGGCTGATCCCCGTATACGCAAGTCTTGACAATGATTAGCGTTGCGGCATTTGTCCGCAGTTTGCTATAGTTCTTTCATTGATTAACTTTATGTGGCCGGTTGCAGATGGCGGCCGGTTCTTGAAGGTGTGTATTGATTGATTGTCACTGTCATCTGCTTTTCGGAATTGACGATGGGCCCGAGACGTTGGACGAAGCCGTTTCCATGGCCAGGATTCTGTTTAAGCACGGCTTTTCCACGGTGCACTGCACGCCGCATTGCATCAGCGGCCTGTACGAGAATAACCCGGTTATCGTTCGTGATCGGGTCACTCGCCTGCAACAGGCCCTTGACCGGGCGGAAATCACGATACGGCTTCGTCCGGGCATGGAATATTACCTGGATGCTCGTTTCTCCGAGCATCTGCCTGATCTCCAGCCGCTCGGGGAATCGCGCCTGTTGCTGGTCGAGGCGCCCGCCTGGGCCGGGGCCGATGTGATTGTTGGAAATATCCGGCAGATTGTCGCGCGCGGCTTTGTACCACTGATCGCTCATCCCGAACGCTGTCACCTCATTGCGGCGCCGGGGCAGGGGGGCTTGTGGGCAAAAACCCGCAGCCTGTTCGGTCGCGCTGAACCGAAGCCGGCATGGGATCTTTTGGCGCAACTGCAGGATCTCGGCTGCCTGTTTCAGGGGAATCTCGGCAGTTTTGCCGGGCGTTACGGCAAGATCGTCGAGCATCACGCGGTGTCCATGCTGGAGGCCGGCCTCTACAGCTGTATCGGCAGCGATTCGCATCCGCTGCCAGGTCTTGATGAAATGATTTCCGCCGGACTCGAAGCGGTTTGTCGTTTAAACAGTAATCATCGGCAGCTCCTTTCCGCAAGCCGGTTATTGTCCTGAACACACCCGATATCCAATTGTTGAACAACGTAAAGGAAAAAACATGGTTGATCACGCTCCATCGTCCTTATCCCATCGGCCTGCCCGGATCCTGGTGACCGGCGCTGCCGGATTCATCGGCTTTCATCTTACCCGGCGCCTGCTGGCTCGCGGTGATCAGGTCGTCGGCCTGGACAATCTGAACGATTATTATGATGTCTCCTTGAAGCAGGCCCGTCTGGCGCAACTCGAAGGCAACCCCAACTTCCGCTTTGTCAACCTCGAGCTGGCCGACCGTGATGGCATGGCCGCGCTCTTTGCCGCCGAACCGTTCGACAAGGTGGTGAACCTGGCCGCTCAGGCCGGGGTGCGTTATTCGCTGCAGAATCCCCATGCTTATGTCGACAGCAACCTGGTCGGCTTTGTTAATATCCTCGAAGGCTGCCGTCACAGCGGGGTCAAGCACCTGGTTTATGCGTCGTCTTCGTCCGTTTACGGAGCCAACACCCGGATGCCGTTTTCGGTGCATCACAACGTTGATCACCCTGTTTCCCTGTATGCGGCAACCAAGAAGGCCAACGAACTGATGGCCCACACCTATGCCCATCTCTATGGGCTCCCCTGCACGGGACTCCGCTTCTTTACCGTCTATGGCCCCTGGGGGCGTCCCGACATGGCGCTGTTTCTTTTTACCAGGGCGATTCTGGAGGGACGTCCCATCGACGTCTACAACTATGGGAAGATGCGGCGGGATTTTACCTACATTGACGACATCGTTGAAGGCATCGTCCGTGTTGCCGACACTACCGCGACCGGGAATCCCGGATGGAACGGCGATGCGCCGGATCCCGGCACCAGTGCCGCCCCCTACCGCCTTTACAACATTGGCAACAACAATCCGGTGGAACTGATGTATCTCATCGAGACCCTGGAAGCGGCATTGGGCAGGAAAGCCGAAAAGAACCTGCTGCCGATCCAGCCGGGGGACGTGCCGGCCACCTATGCTGACGTCGAGGCGTTGACAGCCGATGTCGGCTTCAAGCCGGCCACCCCCATCGAAGAAGGCGTACGACGGTTCGTCGATTGGTACCGGGACTATTATCGGTGTTGATTTGTTAATCGTTTCGGCGAATCCAGTCGCCCATTTTGTATTTTTTATAAATACGAGGGAGCTTTTTATATGAATCTGACTGTTATTGGTACTGGCTATGTCGGTCTGGTCACCGGCACCTGTTTTGCCGAGATGGGCAACAGGGTCACCTGTGTCGATGTGGATGCGGCCAAGGTCAACCGTCTCAAGCAGGGGGAAATTCCGATCTACGAACCTGGCCTCGACACCCTGGTTCTTTCCAATTTCAAGGCGGGGCGGCTGCAGTTCACCACCTCGCTGGCTGAGGCGATGGCCGACTCGAACGTCTATTTCATTGCCGTCGGCACCCCGCCGGGGGAAGATGGATCGGCAGACCTGCAGTACGTACTGGCCGTAGCCAGGGAAATCGGCCGGCATCTGCAGGATTACGCGGTGATTGTCGACAAATCGACGGTACCGGTGGGAACGGCGGACAAGGTGCGGGAGGCGCTTGCCAACGAGCTTGCGAAGCGTGGTGTCGAGATTCCCTTCGACGTGGTGAGCAACCCCGAGTTTCTTAAGGAGGGGGCGGCGGTCAACGACTTCATGCGTCCCGACCGGATCATCATCGGTGCCGACAGCAATCGGGCGCTTGAAACCATGCGTTCCCTTTATGCCGATTTCAGCCGCAACCATGACAGGATTCTTGAAATGGGTATTCGTGACGCGGAAATGACCAAGTACACGGCCAATGCCATGCTGGCTACCAAGATTTCGTTCATGAACGAGGTGTCAACGCTGTGCGACCGGCTGGGGGTCGACGTGGAAAAGGTTCGGCTCGGGATCGGCTCGGACAGCCGGATCGGCTATTCCTTCATCTATCCCGGCTGTGGCTACGGCGGTTCCTGTTTTCCGAAAGATGTCAAGGCGCTGATCCATATGGCCGAAAAAAACGGCATCGATCCGTTGATACTGCAGTCGGTTGATCGGCGCAACGAGGCTCAGAAACATGTGCTGTTTGAAAAAATCAGCGAACATTTCGGGGGAAATCTCACGGGGGTGACCATCGGGGTGTGGGGGCTTGCTTTCAAGCCGGGCACCGACGACATGCGCGAAGCACCGTCGGTGGTGCTGATCCAGTCCCTGATCGAGGCCGGAGCCAGGGTGCTCGCTTACGATCCGGTGGCCATGGATGTGGCCCGAGAAGAACTCCCTTCGGCCTGGTTCGAATTGGGCAGCCTGCAACTGGCTAGCCATCAGTACGAAGCGCTGCAGGGGGTCGATGCCCTGGCCCTGGTGACCGAATGGAAGCCCTTCCGGCATCCCGATTTTACTGCCATGAAACGGATGATGAAGCAGGCGGTGATTTTCGACGGTCGCAACCAGTACGATCCCAAATCGCTCAAGGCCGAAGGGTTTCAATACCAGGGGATTGGGCGGCGCTGACCTGTTGACCTTGAGAACCCGGTCTGATTATTTCAGGCTGCGTCAATGGAGGTTTTGCTGGAGAAAATACATGTGACCGGCGGCGCTGTTATATCGGCAGTCCTGTGGTCAAGGCCCTAGGGAGTAGGCCGCCGGGGTTAAAAGACGTGCCTCGCCGGCCTTGACTGCCGACATCCGCCGGAACACCGAGATGCTCGGGTGGGGCCCGGTTCAACCGGCTGGAGTATATTATCGAGACGGCCTGGGCTTGGGAAAAGGCTCTTGCCGAGGTCCGAGGGCGCGGCTGCTGACAGGTCGAAGTTAAAATTAACCTGCAAATCGGATCCGCCATAGGGATGGCGGGATTCCGGCGGTTTCAGACAGTATTGGGGGATCAGGTGGCAAAACGAAACATGCGACTCGGCGAAATGCTGGTCAAAGCAGGGAAAATCGATGAATTTCAGCTCAATTCGGCGCTTTCCTACCAGCGCCACTGGGGCGGTCAAATCGGTTCTTCTCTGGTCAAGCTCGGTTATGTCGGCGAGGATGAGCTCCTCAGGTTTCTTTCCGAGCAGCTCAACCTGACCCGCATCGACCTGTCGCGTATTTCGATTTCCCCTGCGGTACTCGAGTATGTCCCGGTGGAAAAAGCGGTGGAATACAATGTCGTCCCGGTCGACCGCAAGGAGATGAACGGCACGGTCTACCTGCTGATCGCCATGTCCAATCCGACCAACCTGATTGTAATCGATGCCCTGCAGTTCGCCACCGGGTGCCGGGTGCGTCCGGCGCTCGCCTCGCACGATTCGATCCGGGCTGCCATCGAGCGCTGCTATGGTAAACTTCCCGCCAGGGGCAAGACACTCGACGACCCGCCTGCCGAGGTCGAGCCGCTGCCGGATATCGACCCCTTCCTTTTTCCGCCGGTCAAGCAGGCGATGGGCCAGCATAAAACGATCGAAGAAAAGTTTGAACTGCTGGTCAAACTGCTGATGGAAAAGGGCCTGCTGTCGATCAGCGATTTTGAACGCCTGAAATGAGCGCAGCCGGCTGAATCCATTTTGGGCCTCTGGGGTGATTAACATGCTGAATCCGTTCCGCAGTATTTTCTGGGCGCGCCTGCGCGGCAACCGCATGGCCCTGTTCGGCGCGGTCATCGTGGCCGGGATGTTCGTGCTGGCCATCCTGGCGCCGCTGCTGGCAGGTGACCCCGGGGCCATAGACATCTCCCAGCGCCTGCAAGCGCCGTCCCTGAACCACCTGCTGGGCACCGACGATCTCGGCCGCGATGTCCTCTCCCGCATCCTCTACGGTGCACGCATCTCCCTGCTGGTCGGCTTTGTCGCCGTCGGCATCGCCAGTGCCATCGGCATCGTGCTTGGCGCCCTGTCCGGCTATTACGGCCGTTGGGTCGATTCGCTGATCATGCGCTTCGTCGATATCATGCTCTGCTTTCCGACCTTTTTCCTGATTCTGGCCGTCATTGCCTTTCTCGAACCGTCGATCTGGAACATCATGATCATCATCGGCCTGACCGGCTGGATGGGGGTGGCGCGGCTGGTGCGGGCCGAATTCCTCTCCTTGCGCGAGCGGGATTTCGTCCAGGCCGGGCGGGCCCTCGGGGCTTCGGACGCCCGTCTGATTTTTCGCCATATCCTGCCCAACGCCCTGTCGCCTGTGCTGGTTTCCGCCACCCTCGGTGTGGCCGGAGCCATCCTTACCGAAAGCGCCCTGTCGTTTCTGGGGATCGGTGTACAGCCGCCGACCCCCTCCTGGGGCAACATGCTGATCGCCGGCAAGCAGACCCTTGGCACCGCCTGGTGGCTTTCCGCCTTCCCCGGCCTGGCAATCCTGGTGACGGTGCTCGGCTATAACCTTCTCGGCGAGGGGATTCGCGACGCCCTCGACCCGCGCATCCGCGAGTAGCTATGAGTATTGCCCGAATCGGCCGTAACGATCTCTGTCCCTGCGGCAGTGGCAAAAAATTCAAGAAATGCTGCCTCGACCGCGAGCAGTCCGCCGCCTCGATACCGGCGGACCTCTCCCCGGCCGAGTTGGTGCAGCGCCGGGGGCAGGCCTTTGCGTCAGGCGATTTCGCCTTCATTTACGATACCTACCACCCCGACTCGAACTTCCGTTCCCAGTTTCCCGACCGCACGGCGTATGTCGCCATGGGCAAAAATTCGCTAGGCAAGGATTTTCGCATCGACCAGTGCCGGGTGCTCAAGGAAGCGGTCAGAAGCGAGGAAGCGCGGGTTCTGTTTTATCTCGATACCTGCTACCGCGGCCAGCGGGAAGAAACCTTTGAGCTGTCGCTGTTTCTGCTGACTGAAGCCGGCTGGCGTTATCACTCGAGCCAGAAGCTGGCGCGGGCCGATTTCTCCGGACCGCTGGAGGCGATCGACTGGGTCGACTTCGAGCAAGTCAAGGATAAGGTGTTTTTCTGATGCAACCGTCCGTGCAGGTCATCGACGACAATCTGCTTACTTCCCTCTCTTTGGCCGCCAAAGAATCGCCACGGCTGCGCAAGAATCACAACTTGCACGCCAGTTATGACGAACCCTGTCAGCGCCTGCTTAACGCCGTGGAACCGGGTTCGTACATCCGTCCCCACCGTCATCTCGATCCGGCCAAGCCCGAGTCGTTCCTGCTGCTGCGCGGCAGCCTGGCGGCACTGATCTTTGCCGACGACGGCCAGATCGAGCGGATCGTTCCGTTGTCAGTCGGCAGCGGCTGCCAGGGGATCGATATTCCTGCCGGCTTCTGGCATTCCCTGGTTTCCCTGGCGCCTGGAACGGTCTTTTTCGAAACCAAACCTGGACCCTACCAGGCCCTTTCCGACAAGGATTTCGCCCCCTGGGCCCCCGCCGAAGGGAGCCTGGAGGCCGGGGCGTACCTGCAGTTTCTCGAAAGCGCTCTTCGCCAGCGCTGATATCTGTTGCAAGGAGGTTGCCGTGCCCGCGCTCAATGCCCCCCGTGCCCACTGGGCCAGCCGCTTCGGCTTTATCCTGGCGGCGGCCGGCAGCGCCATCGGTCTCGGCAACATCTGGAAATTCCCCTACATCACCGGCCAGAACGGCGGCGGCGCCTTCGTGCTGGTCTACCTGGCCTGCATCTTCCTGGTTGGGCTGCCGATCATGATGGCCGAGTTTCTCATCGGCCGCCACGGTCAGCGGGACGCCGTCGGTTCTTTCGCCGCGCTGGAGGGGAAGGGGAGTCCCTGGTGCCTGGTCGGCTGGGGCGGCGTCCTTGCCTCGTTTATCCTGCTCTCCTTTTATTCGGTCGTCGCCGGCTGGAGTTTCGATTACATTTTCAAGGCGCTCACCGGCGGTCTCAGCGGGCGCAGCCCTGACGAAATCAACGCCCTGTTCGGCCAGCTGGTCGGCTCTGCCGGGCAGGTCATCTTCTGGCAGGCCCTGTTTGTCGCCGGCACGGTGGCGATCGTCATCGGCGGGATCCGCGGCGGCATCGAGCGCTGGAGCAAGATCCTCATGCCGGTGCTCTTTCTGCTGCTGCTCCTGCTGTTCGTTCGCGGCATGCTCTCGCCGGGGGCGCGCGCCGGCCTCGAATTCATGTTCCGGCCCGATTTTCACAAGCTGACCCCGGCGGCCCTGCTTGACGCCCTCGGCCATGCCTTCTTCACCCTGTCGCTGGGGGCCGGGACGATGATCACCTACGGTTCCTACCTCGATCGCGACGCCGATCTCTTCTCTCTCTCATTGCGCATCACCCTGCTCGATACGGTGGTGGCCCTGCTGGCCGGGCTGGCGATCTTTCCGGTCGTCTTTGCCGCCGGCCTCGAGCCCGGCGCCGGCCCCGGATTGGTCTTTCAGACGATTCCCATCGTCTTCTCCGGCCTGCCGTTCGGTTCACTGCTGGCGACCGTCTTCTTTATCCTGCTCGCCTTTGCCGCGCTCTCCTCCTCCATCTCCATGCTTGAGGTCGTGGTCGCCTACCTGATCGATGAAAAGCGCTGGCCGCGCCTGCTGGCGACCCTGCTGGTCGGCGCCGCCGCGTTCCTGGTCGGCATCCCCTCGGCGCTCTCCTTCAATCGCTGGGCCGAGGTGACGCCCCTGTTCGGCAAAAATTTCTTCGATCTCTGCGATCTGCTGGTCTCCTCGTACATGCTGCCGCTGGGGGGATTGATGGTGGCGATTTATGCCGGCTGGTTCTGGAAAGGGGCCGAAGAAAAGGCCGAACTGGTGGGGCCGACCCGCCGTCCGTGGCTCTTTCCCCTCTGGCATTTTCTGCTGCGCTTCGTCGCTCCGGCGGCTGTGCTGATCGTTCTGCTTAACCAGATCGGGATTCTCACAGGATAGCCATGCCGGAGCTGCCTGAAGTCGAAACGACCCGGCGGGGGATCGCGCCGCTGGTCGAGGGGAAACGCATCGCCTCGGTGATCACCCGGACTGCCGGGCTGCGCTGGCCCTTTCCGGAGAGGCTGGACGAGCTTTTGGCCGGACAGACCATTTTTACGGTGCAGCGCCGGGCCAAATACCTGTTGCTGCGCTGCGATGACGGCAGCCTCATCCTGCACCTGGGGATGAGCGGCCATTTGCGGGTGGTACCGCAGATCAGCCCCGCCGGTCGTCACGATCATGTCGACCTGGTTTTTGCCGACGGCAGCTGCCTGCGCTTCAACGACCCGCGCCGCTTCGGCGCCCTGCTGTGGACGGCCGACGACCCCCTTCGGCACCCGCTGCTGGCCGGGCTCGGCCCGGAGCCTTTCGATGCGGCGCAGAATGGCGATTACCTGCACCGGCTGTCGCGTGGGCGCAAGGCGCCGGTCAAGGCGTTCATCATGGATCAGCAGGTGGTGGTCGGGGTCGGCAACATCTACGCCAGCGAGGCCCTGTTTCGCGCCGGCATCGCTCCGGGAAGGGCGGCGGGCAGGGTGGGGCTGGCCCGATACCGGCTGCTGTCCACCGTCATCCGCGAAGTTCTCGGCGAGGCCATCGCCGCCGGCGGCACCACCATCCGCGATTTCAGCGGCAGTGATGGGCGCCCCGGCTATTTTGCCATTCAGTTGCAGGTTTACGGGCGCAGCGGAAAGCCCTGTCCCCGCTGCGGCGAGGCGATCTGCCAGAGCCGCATCGGCCAGCGCTCCACCTATTTCTGCCGGGCTTGCCAGCGCTGAGGCGGCTGCGGGCAAAGGAGTTTATTTTTTCGCTGGGGAAGTTGACCATTAACCATTCAGGAGGTGGCTATGAATGAATTCAGGGTCTGCCGCGTCTGCGGCTACGAGAAAGGGTTCCACGTCTATCTGCGCGAACAGGAAAAAGGGCACAAGATCGGCCTGATCTGCCCGTCCTGCGGCCAGAGTTTCGACGTCGGCTGGATTGTCGCCGATCTGGACGAATCTGCTGAAAAGGGAACCAAGTTTGAATGAAGGGAAGCCCCGGATCAATCGATTCGGGGCTTTTTGTCTCTAACGATAGTCGACCGCGAAGCGGATTTTGCCTGGATTTACTGGGATTCCGTCAGTGCCGTCATTTGGTAGGCGCTGGGATACCATGCTCACAGTGGCAGAAATGTCGGGGTTTATCGTTTTGAACAACGTACCTCCATCGACAGCCGCTAAAATGATGGTACACTTCATGAGTAAATTTACCTGCCAGGCTACATTCAGAGGATCCAAGACGCTTAGGGCGATTTACGACAGCATGTAATGAAGTACATATCTCCATGGGTTGAATATGGTGCAATGATTGACAAGGCGTGGCCATTTTCAAGGGGGGCAGGAATGAAAAAACGTATTGTTGTGATCGACGATGACAGCGTGATTCTAGACATCACCAGCCATTTTTTGACCAATGCGGGGTTCGAGGTTGATGCTACGGATTGCGGCCTTTACTCGAACAGCCTGATTTACACCAATCCTCTGCCCAACCTGATTCTGGTTGATGTCATGATGCCGTTGATGACCGGTGATGAAAAACTCAAATCGCTGAAAAGCAACAGGAAGAGCCGGGATATCCCGGTCGTGCTGATGTCGGCAAAAACGAAGGAAGAGCTTAGCGCTCTGGCTGGCGCTTGTGGCGCCAACGGTTACCTCACCAAGCCCTTTACCGAATCAGGTTTACTTATGAAGGTTCGCGAATTTATACAGAAATAATGCTTGATGGACGCTGTGAGTCGAAGGTGAAAATCAGAAGGTCAGGAAAAAATGGAGGTAGTTTCGTTCGACCTCAAACGACTCTTTCGGCAGGGGCGAGGGAGAGCAGTGCTGCTTCACGGTGCAAAGACTTAATTGTGTGTTCAGGGCGGGCTGAATGTTTCAACTAGCCGAGACGAAGTGTTGCGCTGAAGGTCTGGATGGGTGGATTCACTGGCGTCAGTGAATATAAGGCCGAGCGCGCTGTAATCGACAACGTCGGTGTGGGCTGGAAGTAAAGGCAAGCCTTCACCGCAATAATATCAGAGTGTTCAGCGCGTTCGGTAGGTCGCTGGGATGGCGAACAGTAACAACAATAAAGACTGGCGTGGCACGTGTACCGTATGCCCGGAGCTCTGAGCACTGAGGGAGGATAGCCCCCCCTCAGTATCTCGTTCTGGAACTTATTCTTCGGTGACCGGTTCCGCCGGCTTCTTGCGCGGTGCGCGGCGTTTCGGCTTCGCTTCCTCCGCGCCCTCGGCAGGGGCTTCCGCCGGGGTTTTCGGTTTGCTCGCCCTGGGCTTTCTCACCGGTTTTTTCTTTTCAGCGGCCGGTTCACTGGCCTCGCTTACAGCCGGTTCGGCAACGGTTTCTTTCGCCGGCTCAGCGGCACCCGTTTCCGCTTTTTTGCGGGGGGCGCGTCGCTTGGGGGCCGGCTTGGGTTTTTCAGCGGCCGGTTCTTTCGCCGCATCGGCGGCCGGCTTTTCCGGGATGGCCGGTTTCGCTTCGGTGGCCACCGCTTCGCTCACAGTGGGGGGCGGCGTTTGAGCCGGTCCCGCTTCTGCCAGGGGGGCTTCCGTTGCCGCCAGCGGCTGATCAGCGGCTGTGCCCTCTGCCTGCGCTGCGGCGGCAGCCGGTTTTTTCCGGCGGCGGCGGGCCGGCTTCTTCTTGCCTTCTGCGGCGTCGGCCGGAAGCTCTGCCGGTGTTTCGACTGTGCTCAGCGGCTGCGTTGTCGGGGATGACTCGACGGCGACGGCTTCCGGTTGTTCTTCGCCGGCCGGGGTCTCTGCTCCTGCCTGCTCCGTCGCGGCGGCCGCCGACTTCCTGCGGCGGCGGCGGCGCGGCTTCTTGCCGGTTCTGGGCTCGTCCCCTGCGGCTACAGACGGTTCGGCCGGGGCGTCCGGTTCGATGTCCGATTCGGTGTCCGCCGCAAAAGGAACGCCGGCTTCTTCGTCGTCCGGAAGGTCTTCGTTTTCCTGCTCATCTTCCTCGGTTTCGGCATCACCCGGTTCGCCGGCAGCCGCCGTGGTATCGCCGCTCTTCTTCTTGCGCCGGCGCCGCTTGCGTTTCTTCTTGCCGGTTTCTTCCGCCCCTTCGGCGACTGGCGCTTCCTCGGCCTTTACCTCGAGGGTTTCCGGCTCCTGGCGATCGATTTCCTCCAGCGACAGCGGGGTCACCGAGGTGGCATCGACGTATTCAGCGGCCTGCTCCTCTTTTTCCCGCTTGAGGAAGCTCAATTCGAACTGTCCCGATTTCAGCTCCGGGCTCCCCTTGATGACGATGGAGAGTCGGTGCTGCCGTTCCATCAGCATCAGTTCTTCCCGGCGGGTGTTGAGCAGGTAGGTGGCGACATCCAGGGGGACATCCCCTTCGGCGGTGCCGATCTGCCCCTTGGCGATGCCGGATTGGAGCTTGCGCAGAAACGCCACCGCCTGGGCCTCGACACTCTTGATCCGGCCGCTCCCTTCACAATGGGGGCACGCCAGAAAGGCGCCTTCGGCCAGGGTGGTCTTGATCCGCTGACGGCTCAACTCGAGCAGGCCGAACTGGCTGCTGATGTGGCCGACGGTGACCCTGGCCTTGTCGTTCTTGAGGGCGTCCTTGAGGCACTTTTCGACTTCGCGGGTATGCTTGCGGTCGCGCATGTCGATGAAGTCGACGACGATCAGGCCGCCGAGGTCGCGCAGGCGCAGCTGGCGGCCGACTTCGGCGGCCGCTTCCATGTTGGTCTTGTAGGCGGTCGCCTCGACCCCCTGCTCCGAAGCCATTTTTCCCGAGTTGACGTCGATGGCCACCAGCGCTTCGGTGGAGTCGATGACGATGGAGCCGCCGGAGGGGAGGGGAACCTTGTTCTTGTTGATCGTTTCGATCTGCTCCTCGATCTGGTAGCGGGAGAAGATCGGGCGCTTTTCCTGGTGCAGTTTGACCAGTCGGGCGTATTCGGGCATGACCTGCTGGAAGAAATCTTTCGCTTCCTGGAACACCTTGGGATCGTCGACCAGCACTTCATCGATCTCGGCGCTGAAGTAGTCGCGGATCATGCGGATGACCAGGTTCGATTCCTTGTAGACCAAAGCCGGCGCCTTGGAGCGCTTGGCCAGGGCCTGGATGTTTTCGTAGACCCGCAGCAGGTAGTCGAAGTCGCGCTTGAGTTCTTCCTTGGTCTGGCCGATGCCGGCGGTGCGCACGATATAGCCCATGTTGCCCGGCAGGTTCATCGAGGCCATCGAGCTTTTCAGCTTTTTGCGCTGGGATTCTTCCTCGATCTTGCGGGAAACCCCCTTGGTGTCGCTTTCGGGCATCAGGACCATGTAGCGCCCCGGCAGGGAAAGGAAGGTGGTCAGGGCCGCGCCCTTGGTGCCGCGCTCCTCCTTGACGACCTGGACCAGCAGCTCCTGGCCGCGGTGCAGCACGTCGCTGATCCGCGGGCGTCCCTTGGATTCGTTGTTTTCGTTCTGGCGGTAGCAGATGGGGTGGATTTCACCCATCTGTAGAAAGCCGAGACGGTCGGCGCCGTAATCGACAAAGGCGGCCTGCAGTCCCGTTTCGACCCGGACTACAACCGCCTTGTAGATGTTGCCCCGGGTCTGTTCCCGGCCGATGACTTCGATTTCCAGTTCGGTAAGGGCCCCGTCGTCGACGATAACGGCCCGATGTTCCTCCGGATGGGAGGCATTGATCAGCATCTTTTTGCTCATGGTGTTCTTTCTGATCCGCCCTCGGGAGGATCTCAATGGGTGGCTTCCGGCGGGAAACATTCGTCCGCCGGGGTGTTGGGGGCCAGGTGATGGCGGGTTGCCGCACCGTCAGCCGCTGTTACGCGGAGTTCGGTGGGGCACCGACGCTTTCGCCCGGTTTCCCCTGATTGCGATGGTTCCTATATCCAGAGCCTGGGCTCGATGGAGGCGTATGAAGGCGCGGACCGGCTCGACATCCGGGTGCCGGACGGAGGGCCGCTTTAAAGTGCCGAAACTATAACAGAGAACCGGCTCCTTGAATAGGGGAAACTGAGAATATCCTCCTTGGAAAATTCAAGGTTTTACGGGGCCTGTGGTTGTGATATAAAAACCCCATGCTGCAACTTAAGAATGTCATCAAAGACTTTGCCGACCGGCGTCTGTTTGCCGGCATCGATTGGCACATCCGGCCGGCCGACCGGATCGGCCTGTGCGGTGAAAACGGCGCCGGCAAGACCACTCTGCTCAAGATGCTGGCCGGCAAAGTCAGCCCGGACGCCGGCGAAGTGCAGGTGGCGCGCGGCACCACCTTCGGCTACCTGCCGCAGGACGGTCTCGAGCACCGCGGCCGCAGCCTCTTCGCCGAGGTGCGCGAGGCCTTCGCCGAGCTGCTGCGGATGGAGCAGGAGCTGGCCAGCCTTGAACAGGCCATCGCCGAGCGCCATGCCCAGGCCGACATGGATCGTTACGCGACCCTGCAGGAGGCCTTCCGCCAGCGCGGCGGCTATACCATGGAGACCGAAATCGCCAAGGTGCTGCGGGGTCTTGGGTTTTCCGAGCCGGACTGGGAAAAGCCCTGCGAGCAGTTCTCCGGCGGCTGGCAGATGCGCATCGCCCTGGCCAAGCTGCTGCTGCAGCGGCCCAACCTGCTGCTGCTGGACGAACCGACCAACCACCTTGATCTGCCCGCTCGCGACTGGCTCGAAAGTTACCTGATCGCTTATCCCTTTGCGGTGGTTCTGGTTTCTCACGACCGCTTCTTTCTCGACCAGGTGGTCGGCCGGATTGTCGAGGTCTGGAACGGCGCACTGACCGAATACCCGGGCAATTACAGCAAGTACCTGGTCGAACGGGAGGCCCGGGTCGCGGCATTGGTCGAGTCCAAGCGGCGCCAGGACGAAGAGGTCGGCAAGATTGAAGCGTTCATCAGCCGCTTCCGCTACCAGGCCAACAAGGCTTCGCTGGTGCAGAGCCGGGTCAAGCAGCTGGAGAAGATCGAGCGCATTCAGGTTCCCCCGGCCCGCAAGAAAATTGCTTTCAAATTTCCCGAGCCGCCCAAGGGGGGGCGCATCGCCCTCGAACTGAAAGGGGTGGTGCAGAGTTATGGCCCGCTCACCGTGCTCGATGCCATCGACCTGACGGTGGAAAAGGGGGAACGCATCGCCCTGGTCGGCGCCAACGGGGCCGGCAAGTCGACCCTGATGCGCCTGCTCGCCGGCGACGAAGCGCCCAAAGACGGCACCCGCGTCGAAGGCCATAACCTGATGCTGGCTTATTTCGCCCAGGATCAGGCCAAGGTGCTCGATCCGGTCCGGTCCGTGATCGAGGAAATCACCAGCGCGGCCCCCTTCGACATGGTGCCGAAGGTTCGGGATATTCTCGGAACCTTCCTCTTCAGCGGCGACGACGTGCATAAGAAGGTGGCGGTCCTCTCCGGCGGCGAGCGCAACCGGCTGGCGCTGGCCATCCTGCTGCTGCGGCCGGCCAACCTGCTGCTGCTGGACGAACCGACCAACCACCTCGACCTGCAGTCCAAGGAAGTGCTGCTGCAGTCGCTGAAACAGTACCAGGGGACCCTGGTCTTCGTCTCCCATGACCGCTATTTCGTGGACGCCCTGGCGACCCGGGTGATCGAGGTCAAGGGCGGCCATATCGATTCCTGTCTCGGCAATTACGAGGATTTTCTCCGCCTGCGCCAGTCGCAGGGGGATCTCAGCCACTCCCGGCAGCGGGTGGAGCTGGGGCAGGGGGGGGCGGCAGCTGCCGGCGAAACGCCCGACAAGGAAGAGCGAAAACGCAGCAACGAGGAACGCAAAGAGGCCCAGCGGGTCGAGCGCCGCCGGCAGAAGGAGCTGGCCGAGCTGGAGGGGCGCATCGAGATCCAGGAGCAGGCGCTGGCCGAAGTCGAAGCCCGTATGGCCGATCCCGAACTCTACCGCGATCCCGACGGCTGGAAGCAGGCGTCGACCGAACACGCCCGGCTGAAAGACGAAATCGATTCCCTGTATCAGCGCTGGGAAGAACTGCAACTGGCAGAGCAGGAGTCTGCCTGAGGAGAAGGCCGATGGCGGGGGACTATCCGTTCGTGATCACTGTCGCCAGCGAGAAGGGCGGGGTTGGGAAGACTACGATCGCCACCAACCTCGCCGTCTACCTGAAAGCACTGGACGAAGACCTGCCGGTCACCATCGCCTCCTTCGACAACCATTTCAGCGTCGACAGCATGTTCGCCATCGGATCGCAGCGCGGCAAATCGGTGGCCGACCTGTTCAACGGCGTCCCGGCAGCGCAGCTGGCCAGCCTGGGCGAGTACGGCGTGCAGTTTCTGGCGTCCGACAGCGCGCTTGCCCCTTTCGGCGACGATCCGGCCTGGCTCACCGGGGCCCTTGGCCGCTCGGGTCTGTCCGGGATTCTCATTCTCGATACCCGGCCGATTCTCGACTATTTCACCCGCAGCGCCTTGCTGGCGGCGGACCTGGTGCTGGTGCCGGTCAAGGACCGGCCGTCGCTGGTGAATACGGCGTCGCTGGCCCGCACCCTCAAGGAGGCCGGGCAGGGCCTGGACAAGATGTGGCTGCTTCCCAGCCTGATCGATGGCCGCCTGCGCCTGCGGGAGAATCTCGGGGTGAGGGAGTTTCTGGTCTTCGCCGCCGAGGAGCGGGGCTACCAGGTGCTCGACCAGTTCATCGCCAAGAGCCCCAAGGTCGAGAGCCTGGTCACCAACCTGAGCAACCGGGTCTACCCCGTCCTGACCCATGCCCGCACTACCCTGGTCCACCGGCAGCTGCACGAATTGTCCCGTTTTGTCCTTGATCGTTTCCGCGCCACCAAGCTTCCCCTCAATCAGTGCCAGGCCGGTTTCGCCGACGTCCCGGCGCGCCGAGTCCGGCGACTGCTGACGGCCTGTCCGGTCTGCGGCGAGGCCATGAACGGCACCGATGGGCAGTTTTTTCAGGATATCCGCAGCCGCCGGCGGGGTTTCATGCATCGCGACTGCCTGCAGGGGCTGCTCGAGCAGACCGGGATTGCCGAGGAGCTGCCGGACCAGGGGGTGCTGGTTATGAGCACGGCGACCACCGGGCTCGACGGTGATGACTCGACGATGCTGCTGCATCTGTACGATGTCGATGGGGACGAAAGCTCCGTGGAGAGTGTCCCGGATTTTTTCGACACCCCCTTTGCCGAGTGCTGGCGCCAGGTTTCAGACCGGCTGCCCGAAGAGCTGTATCGCGAATTCCTGCTGGTCGGGCTCGAGGGCGGCCCGCCGGGACGTTTCTTGTCGGCGGACGGCAGCAGTCGCTGGGGGCAGCTGCGGCGGCGTGTTCTGCGCAGTGTTCTGGCGCGGGTCGGTTAACGGTTAATTCTTGACACTGTGCGCTAAATAGTTTAAAAAATTGAATATTTATCATTTCGCTCAACAACTGGCCACAGGTGAGGATGCCAATGGTTCTACTGCCAAAGGGAAATCCAGTCAAAGAAAACGTCAATCCCGGCAAAATCAATCTTCCGGCAGCACTGGAAAAGCTGCAGGCGGGGAAGTTTTGCGGCTATCTGCGTTTTGATTTTGTCGAAGGGACCGGCGTCATCATTTTCGAAAATGGCCGGCTGATCAGTGCCCTCTTCGAAGGCGCCAGTCAGCGGCTGATCGCCTATGACGCCATTGCCAGCATCTTTGAAAAAGCCCTCGAGGGGCAGGGGCGGCTTAACGTCTATCGCCTGGCTCCCGAACTCGCCCTGAGCGTCCACGCGCTGCTGCATGGCGATCTTCTCTACAAGGGGCAGGAACTCAAGCTGATCGATATCAAGGCGCTGCTCGGGCGCTTGAAAGAGATGGCCATGAGCGGTTGCCTGCGCATTTATACCGGCGACCGGGTCGCGCTGATCTTTTATCGCGACGGCAGTCCCCTCGGCTTTTTTCACGACGGTTCGACCGAGATCGAGACGACGGCCGACACCTCGATGTCGGTGGCCCGTCTCCCCGGTGCCAAGATCGACGTCCTGACCACCAGGGGGGGCGGCGAAGGGATGCTGGCCGATCTCATGAAGTCTGCGGATGTTGCGGCCCTGTGGAACAAGGCTCAAGGGGAGCTTGCCCGCAGAAGCCGGAATGTCGAAGAAGAGACCAGTCGGGCCAGGGGGGCCAGGGAGAAAGAACGCCGGCAGAACCTGCTGGCCATGATGAAAACAGTTTCCTCGCAGCACCTGGGCAAAATCGGCGGTTCGCTGGTGGAGAAAGAATTCGAGAAAAATCTCTCCGATACCCTCGACGAAGCGAGCCTGATGGTTTTCTACGACCGTTTGAGCAAGGCGGCCAAGCTGGTGGCGGGAGCTTCCAAGATCAATTCCATGCTGGATGAAATGAAAAAGGGCGCAAAGGCTGTACTCGGAGAAGGGTGACCGCTCCGGTTAATTAATTCATCGCGTCTGAAGGAGGTTTACGGATGGACTTAAGTATTCTGCAGGTTGTGCTCTGGTTGATTGCCGGCCTGGTGTCCTTTTATTTCAGTATCGGCAACGCCCGGGTCTGGACCAGCATTTCCGTCGGTTTTTTCCTGATCCTGTTTGGCGAGTTGTTGCCCCGGGCCATGCCGTTTCTCCCCGGAGCCGGCGATCCGCGGGTGGAGGCCATGGGCTACATCATCGGCACGATCTCCATCCTGGTCATGAGTCACGGGTTTCAGGAGTACTACGTTTTTTCCCGAACCCTGGAACTGGAGGGAAACAAGCTGTATGTCTACCTGGTGACGGTCGGGGTTGTCGCGGCTTCCCTGGTCTTTATCCTGATCAACCCGGTGCCGAGCGAAGATACCCTGCGGGTTATCCGCATCGTCGGCAATACCAACTGGGTCTTCCTCTCGCTGATCAATATCGATTTGATCCGCAAGATCTACCTCAATGTCAAAGACAGCCCCATCAGCAAGGGATTCCTCGCCTTCATTGCGGTCTTTGTCTGTATTTTCCTGTGGAAAGGGTCGGAGCTCTATATCCAGGTTTACAGCCTTGATCTGCCGGCGGTGATGGATGCGTTCCCGGTTCGTTACCAGATTTCCCAGGTGACCAACATGATCGGCAACCTGTTCGCTTCGCTTTCCGTCGCCGGCACCTTTCTGTATATGGCCAAGCTGCTGCGCTGATCTTGCTTGCTCGAAAAGCTGTAACAGAAAAGGGGCCCGGATCTTCCGGGCCCCTTTTCTGTTGCGGTGCTGGTTGGTCTATTTCTTGTGGCAGTCCTTGCAGCCGGTGGGCGCGCCTTTTTCCTTGTGGCATCCCTTGCACATGTCGTGGGAGACTTTTTTCATGTCGGGAGCGGCCGCGTCAACACCGTGGCAGCTGCGGCAGGATCCGGCTTCCACGCCTGTGTGATGGCAGGTGGCGCAATCGCCGACTTCCTGGTGGGCGGTGTGGTTGAAGGTGACGGCGCCCATCTTGGCCGATTCAAAAGTGACTTCGGTCGGGATTTCGGCAAAAGCGATGGATGCGAAGGTGGCAGTGGCGACGAAAGCCGTGGCAAGCAGGGTGACTACAAGACGCTTCATGAGATACCTCCTGTGGGGGTTGGTTGACGGGGTTTGTCCCGCCGCAATTTGCGAGTAACTTATCGAAAAATTCTTAATGCCGCATCAGATATCTACCTCTGTGCCACCCGATGTCGATATTCCTGACAATAAAAACAGTCACTTGTGAGACTTGTATGTCGGGTGAAAAAAAGCTTTGGCATTTGCTGTTTGCAGCAGAATCGGCCGTCTGTTACACTCAGGCACACCTTTTCCGAGGTTGTAATGACCATGATTCAACCGTTGCCCCCCAATGTCTGCCTGGACAGTTCGGCCGTACGGCGCATTCGTGAAGACAAGAAGCTGACCCAGCTCTATGTCTCGAAAGTGGTCGGTGTCACGACAGATACCATTTCGCGCTGGGAGAACAACCACTATCCCACGGTCAAGCGGGAGAATGCCCTGCGCCTGGCCGATGCCCTCGAAGTCGACGTCGAAGCCATTGTGCAGGACGGCGAAGCGGAGGGGGCGCCGGCTGCGGAAACCTCTTCCGGCTTTCGCCGGCGCTATCGCTGGCTGCTGGCCGTTGCCGTTCTGGCCGCCCTTTCTGTCTCGGTTTTCTTTTGGCGGGATAGCCTGCAGGAGGTGCCGCAGGTCGGCCTGGCGGCCGATCGCTGGCTCCCGCAGTTTGCCGCACCAAGCAGCGTGCTCCCCGTGCGGATCCACCTGGAACCCGATGCGGGTCTCAAGGGCTTCATCCTGCGGGAACATTTTCCCGTCGGTTGGCAGCTGATCGAGGCCAATCCCCCCCCCTCAAGCCTCGATAACGAGCAGGGAACCGCTCGCTGGATCGTCAAGCCGGGCGAAGACCGAAGAATCATTGCCTACCTGGTAAAAGTGGATGAGCAGGCGGCGGTGGGCAAGACGGTGTCGCTGGTCGGCGAGGTGGTGGTCGGCCCCGAGGGACGCAGCAAACCGGTTTCGGTACGCGGTTCGGCGCAGATGGCGGTGGCCCCGTACCATTGGGCCGACCTCAATGGCGACCAGCGGATCGATGACGGTGAAATGCTGCTGGCCTCGGATACTTTCGAGGCGATGAAAGGGGTCCACCTCGACTGGAACCAGCTGGAGAAAATCTGGGATTCGGGAAGTTACCAGTGGGATGCGCCGGCGGACAGGTTCGTGCCGGCCAAATCCGTACCGCCCCCTGTTCAGGACAGCCCCCCGGCAGCCTCCGGTCGGTGACGGCATGCGGATAACCCTCGGTAAAAAACTCTTTCTCTACACCGGCGTCAGCCTGGTGCTGTTGCTGCTGGTCACATTTTTCATCCTCGAGCGCAACCAGGCCCGCCAGTGGGAAGATCACCTGCATTCGCAGAGCCTGGCTTTTGCCCGTTTCGCCACCCCCGAACTGCTTAAGCTGTTTCGCGGCGCCTTCCCCCCGCAGCAGGACGAGACCCTTGTCAAGGTCTCGGAGTTCCTGGGGTTCAATCGAGATCTCGTCGGTTTTTCGCTGTTCTCCGCGGGGGGACGGTTGTTGTACCGTTCTCCGCTTTTCGGCTCCTTCGTCGACCGCGGCCTGTACGCACGCCTGCATGAGCGGATGGTTGACGACTACGCGCTGTCCGAGCCCCGCCTGCATACCCTTGCCCTGCCGGCGGGAGGGCGGGTGCTTGAGTTGACGGCGCCGGCTTTGGGCCCCACCGGAGAGCAGGTTCTGGCCGTGCGTTACCTGATCTCCTACGATTCCGTCGACCGCCGCCTGGCGGAAATGCGTGACTACTTTCTGCGCATTGCCCTGAGTACCCTGGTCTGTTCGCTCCCCCTGGTTGCGCTGGCTGCCCGGCGGGTGACCCGGCCGATCAAAAGACTTACCGAGGGGGCGCGGGCCGTGGCCCGGGGCGATCTCGAAACGCGCATCATCATCCGTAACCGGGATGAGATCGGGGTGCTGGCCTCGGCATTCAATGACATGTCCGAAAGCCTCGCGGTCAGCCGCACCGAGCTGACCGATAAGAACCGGGCTCTGCTCCAGGCCAACGACGACCTGCGCCGAATTCAGGAGCAGTTGATCCGGGCCGAGCGTTTGGCGGCGATCGGGCAGCTG
The DNA here is from genome assembly GCF_041583255.1 of Trichloromonas sp. Classification (NCBI taxonomy): domain Bacteria; kingdom Pseudomonadati; phylum Thermodesulfobacteriota; class Desulfuromonadia; order Desulfuromonadales; family Trichloromonadaceae; genus Trichloromonas; species Trichloromonas sp. The sequence goes on from NZ_JBFHGD010000013.1 coordinate 28,851, forward strand.
GCCGCCGGGGTTTCCCACGAGATCGACAACCCGGTCGGGATTATCCTCGGGTATGCCGAACTGCTGCTGGCCGATATGGCCGCCGACGATGAACGGCGGCTCGATGTCGAAGCCATTATCGCCGAATGCCGGCGCTGCCGGCGCATCACCGGCGGACTGCTTGGGCTGGCCCGCAGCGGTCCGGTACGCCGGGCGCTGGTTGACCTGGAGGAACTGGCGGCCGGAACCCTTGCCTCCCTGCGGCCGCAAAAGCTGTTCAAGGGGGTTGCCTCGCGGATCCTGGCCGCTTCACACGTGCCGGCGATTTACGGCGATGCGGACCAGATTCGCCAGATCCTGGTCAACCTGATGCTCAATGCCGTCCAGGCCATGGACGGGGACGGGGAGTTGGTGCTGACTTTGGAGGTGGAAAAAGATCAGCTCGTTCTCTATCTCGATGACAGCGGT
>NZ_JBFHGD010000014.1:0-29244 GCF_041583255.1 Trichloromonas sp.
GCCGCCGCCGAAGCCGAAGGTCTTCAAGCCCATCGTCTCCATCGCGCGGTTGCCGGCGAAGAGCAGAAGGTCGGCCCAGGAGAGCTTGCGGCCGTACTTCTGCTTGACGGGCCAGAGCAGGCGCCGCGCCTTGTCGAGGTTGGTGTTGTCGGGCCAGCTGTTGACGGGCGCGAAGCGCTGGTTGCCGGTGCCGCCGCCGCCGCGGCCGTCGCCGGTGCGGTAGGAGCCGGCGCTGTGCCACGCCATCCGGATGAAAAGTCCCCCGTAGTGACCGTAGTCGGCCGGCCACCAATCCTGCGAGTCGGTCATCAACGCAACGAGATCCTTCTTCAGGGCAGAGAGGTCAAGGCTCTTGAACTCCTTAGCGTAGTCGAACGCCTCACCCATGGGATCGGACATGGAAGAGTTCTGGTGAAGCATCTTAAGGTTCAACTGGTTCGGCCACCAGTCCCGGTTAGACGTGCCACGCATGGCTGCGTGCTTGCTTGTTTTTCCAGTCACCGGGCACTTGTTTTCGTCATTCATAAATGTTTCTCCTATTGAATGGGGTTGTGTGTCTCCAACTCGAGGACACTTGTTAGTGTAACCTAGCTGTTGCGGTTTTGTTTTTGGTGAAACTGCAAAAAGGGGCCGACTGCTTCTGGGCGGCGGCGATTATTGAATCGTTCTTTCTTCACTCCTGCCCCCGCAAGTCCTTGAACCGTTTCAGGCGAAAATGGGATTCCCGTTCCCGTTCGCTGATGTACTGGGCGATGGTTTTGATCTGCCGCATGATGACGGGGTGGATGCGCTCTTCGAGTACGCGAACGCGGCGGGTCACGCGGAGGATTTCTTCGCCCAGGCGTTTCAACTTGTTTTCAAAGACCGCCACCTCGAGGATCGATTCGACGATGGTTTCGAAGAGGAAGCAGGCTTCTTCCAGGTGCGGGGTGGTCTGCGCATAGTCGTAATGGCGCTGCTCCGGAGTGCGGACGAAGGGGCCGTAGACGGTCAGGTCCCGGTATCTCACCCCCATCGCGTTCTTTTCGATGACATCCACCCCGACCTCCCGCTGGTTGACGGCCACCAGGGATTCGACAAAATCATTCCCTTCGATCCCCCGGCTGAGATGCAGTTCGTCGAGCCCGCGCCGGTATTTGCCCCTGATCTTTTCCCGCGAATCGAGAACCGGCGTGATGACGGCGAGAAACTCCCGGATCAAAGCCTGCCGCCTGGCCTTGAGGATGGCGATACTGTTGGCGACGGAACCCGCCTTGTCCTTGAGCAGCAGCAGATTGGTCCGGGTCGGATGGATCATGGGGTCTCCAGGGCAAACCGTTTCAGCAGGGCGATCCCGGTTTCCAGGGATTGCCGGATATCCCGGCGATCGTCCCCCTGGTGCACCAGTTCCTGTTCAAAGGCTGCGGCAAAATCGAGCATGACCCGGTCCTGTTCGGTCATCCCCTCCCGGCCGACGATGGCCTCGAGCGTCCGCAGGTCCCTGCCTTTAGCGTAATGCTTATAAAGCAGGTTGGCCAGCGCGCGGTGGTCGGCGCGGGTGCGGCCTTCTCCGATCCCTCTCTGCATCAGCCGTGACAGGCTCGGAAGTACATCGACCGGCGGGAAGATCCCCTTCTGGTGCAATTCGCGGCTGAGCACAATCTGCCCTTCGGTGATATAGCCGGTCAGGTCGGGGATGGGATGGGTGATGTCGTCCTCGGGCATGGTGACCACCGGCAGCATGGTGACCGAACCGGGGCGATTCCTGATCCGGCCGGCGCGTTCGTAGAGGGAGGCGAGATCCGAATACATGTAGCCCGGATAGCCGCGTCGTCCGGGCAGTTCCTCCCGCGCGGTGGAGACTTCGCGCAGGGCGTCGCAGTAATTGGTGATGTCGGTGACGACCACCAGGACGTCCATGCCCTGTTCAAAGGCCAGGTACTCGGCGACGCTGAGGCCGAAGCGGGGAGCGAGCAGTCGTTCCACCACCGGGTCGTCGGCCAGGTTGATGAAGGCGACGAAGGGGGTATGCATCTGATCCAGGGTGCGCCTGTAAAATGAATATTCGTGATGGGTCAGGCCCAGGGCCACGAAGACCACCACGAAACCCTTATGCGTCCCCCCGGGTTCGCCGGAAAGGCGGGCCTGGTGCAGAATGCCCGCCGCCATTTCCTTGGAGGGCAGGCCGGCCGCGGAAAAAATCGGCAGCTTCTGCCCCTTGACCAGGGTGTTGAGGCCGTCGATGGTGGAAAAGCCGGTTTCGATAAATTCTTCGGGGCGGGCCCGGGCCACGGGGTTCAAGGGGTACCCCGATACCGGGGCCCATTTTTCCGGAATAAACATCGGGGCGTTGTCAAGCGGCTGGAAAGAGCCGTTGAAAACCCGGTCGAGCAGATCGAGGGACAGGGGGGCCTGCTTGACCGCATCGCTGAAAACGACCCGCGACTGGTTCAGGTCAAGCCCCCGGCTTTCGCCGAACAGTTCGATCAGCACCGTGCTGCCGTCGATTTTCAGCACCTCTCCCTCAATGCGCTCCCCATCGGGAAAGATGATGGTCACCACTTCGTTCATGCGCACTTCAATGACATTTTCAACAAACAACAGGGGGCCCTGTATCGAAGCGATGGTGGAAAATGTGTATTCAGAAAGACGCATGAGAATCCCTTTTGCAGTATCCAGCCCTCAGCCTTGGTCCTTCAATATCTCGTCCAGAAACTTCCCCTGTTTCAGCTTCTCCCCGGCGCAGCGGTAAAACTCCAGCATGCCGCTGATCTTCTCGAAGGTCTGTTCCGGTGTCGAGAAGGCATCTTCGCTATAGGCGTTCTGGCTGAGGAACTTCTGGCGGATCGTTTCCGCCACCTTCATCAGCAGGCGGTCGCCATCCTGCAGCCCTTCGGTGCCGACGATTTCCGCCACCTCGCGGAGCCCTTCCTCTTTTTGCAGCAGCTGTCGGCACTCCTGCTTCACGGCATCCCAGCGGGGGGAGGTCGTTTCATTAAAATGTGCGGAGACCTCGGCGTAGAGTGAAAAGCTCTGAAACCAGTTGATGGCCGGAAAGTGCCGCCGGTGGGCGAGGGCGGTGTCGAGCATCAGGAAGGATCCGGTGGTGCGCAGGCAGGCCTGGGTGACCGGCTCGGTAAAATCCCCACCCGGCGGGGAGATCGACAGAATCATGCTCAGCGAGCCGATCTTTCCGCTTAAGGTTTCCACCGCCCCGGCGCGGGCGAAGAACTCGGCCAGGCGCGAGGCGAGGTAGGTGGGGTAGCCTTCTTCGCCGGGCATCTCCTCCAGGGCCGAGGAGATTTCCCGCAGGGCCTCGGCCCAGCGGGAAAGGGAGTCCGCCAGCAGCAGAACGTGGTAGCCCATGTCCCGGTAGTACTCGCCCATGGTGACCGCGGTGTAGATCGAGGCTTCGCGGGCGGCCACCGGCATGTTGGAGGTGTTGACCACCACGATGGTTCGCGCCATCAGGGGCTTTCCCGACCAGGGGTCGTCCAGGGCGGTGAACTCTTCGAGCATTTCGGCCATTTCATTGCCGCGCTCCCCGCAGCCGACGTAGATGACGATGTCGATAGCGGCGAACTTGGCTATGGTCTGCTCCAAAATGGTTTTTCCGGTGCCGAAGCCGCCGGGAAAGATCGCGGTTCCCCCCCGGGCCAGGGGGAAGAGAAAGTCGACGCAGCGCTGCCCGGTGACCAAGGGCTCGCCGAGGGGGAGCTTGCGGCGGTAGGGGCGGGGTTTGCGTACCGGCCAGTCTTCGAAGCAGAAACAGCGCTGACCATCTTCCAAAGTCGCCACCGGAGCGTGCAGGTCGAAGGGGCCGGTGGTGATCGTCTGCACGGTTCCGCTGACGGCGGCCCGGACGAAGTGTTTGAACGGTCCCTCCTGGATAGTGCCCAGGTCTTCTCCGGTGGCAACAAAATCGCCGGGCTGCTTGAGCGGGGTAAACTCCAGGGGCGCGTCGATTTCGAGGGGGGGCGGCTCCTTGCCGGCGTGAATGAAGTCCCCTTCCTGCCGATAGAGCCAGTCGAGGTTGCGCTGCAGGCCGTCGAACATCCGGTTCAGCAGGGCGGGGCCCAGCCGCACCGTGAGCGGCAGGCCGACTCCGGTTACCGGCTCGCCCAGGCCCAGGCCGCGGGTATTCTCGTAGACCTGGACCGTCGCCCGGCGATGCTCCAGGCGAACCACCTCGCCGAGCAGGCGGGCATGTCCCACCTGGACCCGGTCGTAAAGCCTGAGCCCCGGCAGGTCCACGGAAACTGTCGGGCCTGATATGCCGATGATTCGTCCGCTCATAAATTCAGTTTCACCTGATAGCCGATAGCCCTGCGCACGATACGCAGAATGTAGTCTTCTTCCGCCAGTTCGGTTTTTCGGGGCGCCGGCAGCACGATGACCAGCCCGGGCCAGCGCCGCTCCAGGTCTCGCACCCTCGACTCCGGGATCTGCAGAAACAGCCGTTCGTCGATCACCACGACACCGGTTCCGGGGGCCTGCAGCGACTCACGGAGGGCCTTTTCCGCCTCCGGGGTTTCCACTGTCCGCTGTGTGACCCCGGTCAGGCTGAAGCCGTAGCGGGCATCGGTCGGGGTCAGGAAAACAATGGTTTTCATGTGATCAGCTCGGCGGCGAGGATGTCCTGCTCCAGGTCGGGACAGAGCTGCAGCAGCCGCAGGTTTCTGGCCTGGATGAACTGCCAGCAGGCAAACTCAACGATCCTCCCGGTCCCGTCGGCATCGCGACTGGCCCGGCGCAGCTCACGGGTCAACTGTCGCCATAGGGCAGCTTCAAGCCCCTCGGCAGAGAGCCCGGCGCCACCGGGCAGCCGGCCCAGCAGGCGGTTCAGGGCCGGCAGGCGCCCCTGCTGCTCGATCTTTTCAAGACGGGCCGGGGCGATGTCCCCGCCGGCCAGGAAGTCACAGGGGACATCCAGTTCCCAGCGCAGTTTCTTGTAGAGGGCCAGCAGGTTGTGCAGGTCGACATAATGACCCAGAACCTTCCGGATTACCGCCGGGTGGCGGCTGCCCAGGGTGTGCCGGAGATAGCGGTAAAAGAGTTCCCGTTCGAATCCCTGGAAACCCTCATCGGCATAGGCCGCGCTCAGCCCGGCGAAGCCCTGGTGCTGTTCGGTCAGCCAGGCGCAGGCGGCGGCCACGGTTTCCTGCGGTTTTTCATCCTCGAGCAGAATACGTTTCAGTTGCGGCGCGAGCAGGCTGTCGCCCAGCAGGTCCGGAACGGCAGCGGATGCTTGCGACGACGTGTGGCGCAGGCAGAGGCTCAGGGTTCGCAGCTCGAAGAGGGTGAAGACGGGACTGGTCTGTCGCCGCATGGTTCGGTTCATCTGCTGGAACAGCCAGGCCAGCTTCCTCAACGAGTCGCGCCACAGGCCTTCAGTTGCAAGGGCGCTCGGGCGGCTTTGGTTCAGCAGGGCCGGCCAGTCCCTGATGCGGGCGTTGTTGCGCCCCTGCAGGCGGGCCAGCAGGTATTCGTCGGGATAGCCGTCAAACGGCAGCTCGACAAGGAGGTTCACTCAAGGCCCTCCTTTTTCAGGGTGGTTGCGAGCAGATCCGGCAGCAGGTCGGGCCAGGCGCGCTCCAGGCGTTTTTGCAGGGTGTTGTTGACCCGGATGCGGCCGCTTGCATCAACCACCTTCATGCCGCCGACAATGTTCGGATCGAGGGAGATTTCCGCCCCGGGAAAATGTCTCTCCGCCCGCTCCTGGTCTGTCGGGGTGACACTGACCTGTTGCCACTGCAGCGGGGGGAGTTCCTGGCACAGGGCGGCAAAGAGCCCGTCATAATCGGCTTTTCGGAGCTGGACGAGGTTTTCTTGCGCCAGCTCGTAGAGGATCTGGGCCAGCTCCTGCCGGGCGGCTGCCCGGATGGCCCTGGCCTGACGTTCGCCGGCCAGCAGCACAGGGCGACTCTGCTCGGCGACCAGTCGCGACTGCAGCGCGTCGGCTTCGGCCCGGCGTTGCTCGATCGCTTCATTCCCGGCTTTTTTCAGCGTCTGCGCTTCGGTCTCCGCCTTGTGCCAGATCTCCCTGGACTTCTTCTCTCCCTGGAGCTGAAGCGACGCGATGAGTTCCGACCGCCCCATGCAACTAGACCATCAGCAGGATCATGGCGGCGATGACGAAGCCGAGGATCACCATGGTTTCCGGAATCGCCAGCAGGATGATGATGGTTCCGGTCAATTCCGGTTTTTCCGCCAGGGCTCCCGCCCCGGCCGCGCCGATTTTGGACTGGGCCCAGGCCGTGGCGAGGGCGCTGAGTCCTACGGAGAGGGCGGCGGCAAAGGCGAGGAGGACTTTTTCCATCGTAAGAATACTTTCCATGGCAGGCTCCTTGGAAATCGGGGGATGACGCGTTGTTTTAATGATATCTTAAATTGCTATTTTTTCATGGGGGTGAATCGTTTTCCTCCCGGCTCCAGGAATTTGCCGAAAAACTCCACGTAATGCAGCCGCAGCGAATGGATGGTGGGGGCAAAGACGCCAAGGATGAGGTTGAAGGCATGCAGCAGCACGGCGACCAGGATCCCCAGGAGGACGTCGCCGGTGACCCCGGCCAGTTCGTTGGCGACGTGGGCCAGCAGCACGGAGGTCAGGCCTACCGCCATGATGCGCGCATAGGAGATGATGTTGCCAAAGGTTTTGAGCAGTTCCAGCGGGGCCAGCAGGCCGCCGGTGAGAATCAGCAGGGGAAGGACGATGCCGAGAACGACCAGCAGCTGTTTCTGGATCTGCGGCAGGCTGGGAATGAAATGGGCCCCGACGAAAAAAAGGAGGCACAAAATGCCAAGCAGGCTCAGGGACTTGAGCAGGACCTCCCTCGGCAGCCGTTGCCTGAGGGCGCTGAACAGGCCGAGCAGCAGGCCGGTGAGCAGGTGGCAGATGCCGATCGAGAGGGCAAAGTAGAGCATCGGCACAATGGCCGTGCGGCGATCAAAAATAATCGGTTCAAGACCGAGCAGGTGGCTGCCGAACTCGCCGAAACACTCGCCGAAAAGCCAGCCGAAGATCATGGTGTAAAGAGCCGACACCGAGAGGATTTTGCCGGCATCGCGCAGGAGTTTGCGGCGGCTGAAAAAAATCAGGGGGAGCGCGGTCAGGGCCAGGATGGCGCCATAGCCGATATCCCCCAGGATCATTCCGAAAAACAAGGGGAAAAACAGCCCGAGGAAGAGGGTGGGGTCGTAGGAGGTATAGCGGGGCAGCGGGAGCAGTCGGGAAAAAAGTTCAAAGGGCTCAAAGTAGGGTGGGTTTTTCAGGGCGACCGGTACGCGGTCGAGCTCCTCTTCCTGAATGGCCTTCTGCTCGACAACCACCTTGCCGGCAAAAGCCCTGTCCAGCTCCTTTTGAATCGCCGCCAGTTCCCCGGAGGGAATCCAGCCGAAGATGAAAAAGCACATCCCGGTTTGGTAAAGCAGGGCGGTCTTTTCCAGGAGGGGGAGCTGATCGTTGATCCAGTTCAATACCGCGCGATAGATCCCCAGCCAGCGCCGGGCAAAGGTCTTCAGCTTGAGATTCAAAGCGGCGGCCCGCTCCTCTGCCCCCCTGACCTGATCGCGGATCGCCTCGAGCTTGCGCTCAAAAGGGAGAGCTTCGAGAGATGAGGGGAGAGGGAATTCGGGCAGCCTTTCCCGGCGCAGGAGCTGTCTGAGCTCGGCCGCCTGGCCTTTTTGAGTGGATATCAGGACGGCCAGCGACCCCTGCGGCCCCTCGGTGGACTGGAGGTCAAACCGCCCCCCGGTAAGCCGGTGGACCAGGTAGGTCAACTGCTCGACGGCCTCCGGGTCCGTGAGTTCCAGCCCGATGAATTCGAGCGATGTCCCGTGACTGATGCCGCCGACCAGGGGGGCGATGGTGGTCAAAAAGCGTTCGGCGTCGGCAAGCTCTTCGAGCCGCTGTTTCTCTTTGACGAGGTCGTCCTCAAGGGAGCGGCAGGAGGCGATATGCCGGTCAACCAGCGTCGAGACCGCTTCCAGGGCCGTTGCCGGGTTGAGGTAAGTCTCCCGGCCCTTGACCTGGGGGAGGCCGGTCAGCAGGGTTTCGATCTTTTGCTTGAGGTCCTGGTAGAAAATCCTGCCGGCCAATGACTGGCTGTCGAGTTGAAGGGATTTTAGATGCGGCTCTTTCGCGTCGACGAGCTGCCGGGGATGCTCTTCGATATGCAGAACCCCGAACTGTCGCATGCGGACCAGCACCGGCAGCAGCAGGTCGATCGGCCCGATAATTTCAATTTTGGACATCCGGACGATCATACTGCGTCCTCGGGTCGATGGCGGTCAGATGCTGTCGGATGACGGGGGCAAGCGAGGTCCGTTCGATGCCGGCTGACCGCCGGGCCATTTCGTTGGCTTCGTGGACCAGTTTTTCGACTTTTTCCCGGGCTTCATTTATCCCTGCGGCCAACCTCTGTTGCCGGGACTCTTCGATGCAATTCAATTCCAGGGCGAGAGTACGGGCCATTTCGGCTTTTTCAGATTCCAGCCAGCGGCCGGCCCTGAGCCGTTCAGCTTCGAGCTGCCTTTCGATGGCCTGCTCGGATTCAATAAGGGTGCTGAAGGTTTCGTTGTTGTTCTTTTCCGGTTTTTTCATGGTCAGATTCTGCCTTGGCAAAGGTCTGGTCGTGCACGGTCGAGGCGGTTCATCTTTTTCATTATATCTGAATAATCGCCCTTTTCCAGACCCGGGCCCGGCGCCGGCAATGCCCGGGCTTCGACGAGGTTTAAGCCGGAGCAAAACGGTTGCCCGCACCCCGTCCCTGTGCTAACCTGTTGCCGTTTTTCGTGGTAATCCCGCGGTTTGTTTCTCCGTCATCTTTTTACGGTCTTATGAAAAAAATCCGTCTCGATAAATTGCTCGTTGATCGCGGCCTGGTGCAGTCGCGGGAACGGGCTCGGGCCCTGATTCTGGCCGGCAAGGTCGTGGTGGGCGATCACGCGGTCGACAAGGCCGGCGCCCAGGTGCCGGAAGGCGCCGAAGTGCGTCTGAAGGGGGAGGATATCCCCTACGTCTCCCGCGGCGGGCTGAAGCTGGAGAAGGGGCTGGACGGTTTCAATGTCGTCGTGACCGGGGTGGTGGCCATCGACGTCGGCGCTTCGACCGGCGGTTTCACCGACTGCCTGCTGCAGCGCGGGGCGGCCAAGGTCTACGCCGTCGATGTCGGCTATGGCCAGCTGGCCTGGTCGCTGCGCGAGGATCCCCGGGTGGTGAATCTCGAGCGGACCAATATCCGCGAACTGACGGTCGACCGACTGGCTGAACGCCCGTCGCTGGCGGTCATCGACGCCTCCTTTATTTCCCTCGACAAGGTGCTGCCGCCGACCCTCACTTTACTGGCTGATGCGGCCGAGGTCGTGGCCCTGATCAAGCCCCAGTTCGAGGTTGGCCGGGGCGAGGTCGGCAAGGGCGGGGTGGTGCGTGACGCCGACAAGCACGCCGAGGTGGTCGAGCGGATCCGCTCCCTGGCCGAAACTCTCGGCTGCAGCGTGCTCGGGGTGACCGAAAGCCCGCTGCTCGGCCCCAAGGGGAACCGCGAATTTCTCATCCACCTGCGCCGGGGGGCTGCTGCATGAATCGCGTTTATTTCATCGGTGCCGGTCCCGGCGACCCGGATTTTCTGACCCTCAAGGGAGCCCGCCTGCTGGCCGGCTGCGATGCCGTGTTCGCGCCGCCGCCTTTCGAGCTGACCTTTGCCGAGCATCTGCAAGGCAAGGGCGTGCTGGTCCCTTTCGATTATTATTTCGACGAACTGGTCGAGAAGATCCGCAATTTTCTGGTTGCGGGGAATGTGGCCTTTCTGGTTCCCGGTGACCTGACCTTTTACGCCCCGTTTCAGGCCCTGATCGACCTGTTCGGCGAACAGGCGGTGGTGGTGCCCGGGGTCGGCACGGCCAACGTCGCCTCGGCGCTGCTGAAAAAGACCCTCGATCTCCCCGGCGTCTGCAACCGGGCGATCATTGCTTCGCCCCGCACCCTCGGCGACGGCAGCGACGCCCCGACTATCGGTCAGCTCGCCGCGCCCGGCGTCACCCTGCTGATCTACATGAACAACATTCCGCTGCCCCAGCTGGTGACCCAGCTGCACCAGGGCTACGGCAAAAGCGTGCCGATCGCCATCTGCCACCGGCTCTGCCTGCCCGGTGAAGAGGTGGTGCAGGGGACGCTCGATGATATCGTGGCCAAGGTCGGCGAGCGCGATTTTTTCAATCTCAATTCGGCGTCCAGGCGGCCGGCCCTGACCCTGGTCCTGGTCGGTGAAACCCTGACAGCGACCGTCGATGGCGCCTGGTGGGACTACCGCCGCGAGCATATCTGGAAGTTCCGCGACGGGGAGGCCGAATGAGGCTGATCTCCCCGATCGATCAACTGGCCGAGGCCGAACCGCTGCTGGAGGCCGGGGCCGATGAATTGTACGGGGGTTTTGTTCCGGCCGAGTGGCAGCGGCGCTACAGCCTGCTGGCTTCGATCAACCAGCGCACTTTCGAAGGGGCGCAGATCCGAAGTTTTGCCGACCTGCAGGAGATCGTCAAGCGGGCCCACGGGCGCGGCAAGAGCTTTTCCCTGACCCTGAACGCGCCTTTTTACAGCGACGAGCAGATGCCGCTGCTGCTCGATTACGTCGATCAGACCGTGACGGCCGGGATCGACGGCATCATCCTTGCCGACCTCGGCCTGCTGCGCTTGTTGCGCCTGCGCCATCCCGGTCTCGAGTATCATGCCAGCACCCTGGCCCATCTCGGCAATTCGGGGTCGGCCGCGTTTTATGCCGCCCAGGGGATCAGCCGCATTGTCTTTCCCCGCCACCTGACCGTGGCGGAAATGGCCGAGATCACCGGCAAGCTGCCGCAGCTGCGGTTCGATGCTTTCATGCTGATCGGCAAATGTCCCAATACCGAGGGGCTGTGCACCTTTCATCATTCGAGCCCGGATAAAATCTGGCCCTGCGAAATCCCCTACCGGATCGAGCCGCTGGAACCGCCGGGTTCGCCGGTGCTGCAGGCCGCCATCGAGCGGCAGGCCGGCTGGTCGCGCAGCAACCGTCGCCACGGCTGCGGGTTGTGCGCCATTCCGGCCCTGTTGCGCGCCGGTATGTATGGGGTTAAACTGGTAGGCCGCGGCGCCCCCGCGGCTCAGAAAACCATGAACGTTTCGCTGGTCCGGGAATTCATCCGCCTGGCCGCCGAAGAAACAGACCTTGCGCGCTACTGCCGGCAGGCGAGAATGGCCCATGCCCGTCGCTTTGCCGCGGCCTGCTCGAGCAACGTCTGTTATTATCCTGAATTCTGTCCTGACGAATAGGTTCTTTATGATACGCATTCTGCATACGGCTGACCTGCACCTGGGCGCCCCGTTCCCGTCCCTTGGCGAGGCGGAAGAGCGACGGCAGGACGACTTTTTACAGACCTTCGAGCGGCTGCTGACCCTGGCCATCAAGAACGATGTCCAGCTGTTCGTCGTGGCCGGAGATCTTTTCGACTCACCCCGGCCCGATGCCGAACTGGTCGGCAAGGTGCAGGCCGGAATCAAACGTCTGGCCGACCGCGGCATTCTCACGGTGCTGCTGCCGGGCACCCATGACAACACGGTCGGCGCCGATTCGGTTTATCGCCGGCACGAGTTCCCCGGCGCCGTGCTGCTGTCGTCACCGACGGTGGAGGAGCCGGTGGGCCTCGAGGTGGCCGGTCAGGAAGTCTACCTGTACGGTTTCGCCTACCGCAGCTTCGTCTCGGATGCCGCCCTGGCCGGCATGGCCAGGCGCAAGCCCGAGGGGATTCACATCGGCCTGCTGCACGGTTCACGGCAAGGCAGCCCGGAATGGGAATACCGCAAAAAAGATCTCCCCTTTGCCCTCGCGACCCTGCAGCAGTGGGGGCTTGACTATGTCGCTCTCGGCCACTACCACAATTTCGAAAACCTCGAAGCGGGAGGGCGTCTGTACGCCTGCTACCCCGGCTCGCCCGAAGGCAAGCGGTTCGGCGAGAACGGCCCGCGCTTCTGTGCCCTGGTGACGGTCGAGCCCGGCCGGGCGACGGTCGAGCCGTTGCCGGTCGGAACCCGGGTTCTCGACGAACTGACCCTCGACCTCTCCGGCAGCGAAACCCTGCAGGCGGCCAGCGAAAAAATCCACGAACTGCGCAGCTCCGATCTGCTGCTGCGGTTGACCCTGACCGGGGTGGTCGAAGCGCCGCTCGACCTCAAGGCCCTGCACGCCCGTACCGCCGGCGACTTCTTTCATCTCGAGTTCGTCGACAAAACCCACCTGTTCGACAGCGACTTTGCCCGGCGCATCGAAACCGAGGAGACCGTGCGCGGGGTTTTCGTCCGCCGGGCCCGCCAGCTGATGGCCGAGGCTTCCCCCGAGCGGCGGCAGGTGGTGGAAGATGCCTTTCGCGAAGTGCTGATCCGCTTTCAGAGCTTCGGGGGAGGGGCGTCATGATCCTGCGCAGTCTGGAGCTGAAGCATTTTGGCAAGTTCGCCGAGCGGACCTTCGAATTCCGTCGCGGCATGAACCTGGTCACCGGCCCCAACGAGGCCGGCAAGTCGACCCTGATGGAAGCGATCCCGGCCGTGCTGTTCGGCGTGCGCAACAAGGAGCGCTATAAACCCTGGGGTCGCAACGGCAGTTGTGCGGCGGCGCTGGTGCTCGAAGGGCGCAACCGCACCATTCGCATCGAACGGGACATCCTGACCGACCAGGTGCGGCTGACCGAGCACGACGACCTTTACCACGAGCTGTACCAGTTCGAGGGGAAGGTGGCGCCCAACGGCCGGTCGTCGGAGCGGGGGGAATATTATGAGCAGCTGGCCCGGCTGTTCGGCATTTACGAGGAGGATGTCTTTCGCGCCTCGCTCTTCTTCGGCCAAGGGCATCTCGATGTCCCGGGCCAGGCGGCCATGACGGCTAAAATCAAGGGACTGCTCTCCGGTTTCGTCGAGGTCGACTACGACAAGGTGCTCGAGTCGCTCAACGCCGACCTGTTCGCCATAACCCGGGTCAACCCCTGGGGCAAAGACAAAACCAAGGACCGCGAGCTTGAAGAGGTGACCAAGCGGATCGGCGCCCTGGAAACGCGCTGGTTCGAGGCGCGGGAGGCCCTTCGCGAGCTTGAAACCCTGCGCGGCGAGATGTGCGAACTCGACAAGTCGATTCGCCTCGATCGCGACGAGTATGTCAAGGGGGAGCGCTACCTGGCCTGGGCCCGCAAGCAGTGGCAGCTCGAAGAGAAGGAAGTGGTGCTGCGCAAGGATTTCGCGCGGGTCAACCGGCAGTCGGTAAAGGTCGGCGACCTGGAAAAGCAGCGCCAGGAGCTCGAAAAAGAGCTGGGCAAGACCGGCCTGCCGCGGGAGATCCCGGAAGACCTGGTGAAGCTTCTGGTCGATGCCGACGAGGAGCGCAAGGAACTGGTCTCCCTGCAGGGCGAGTCGGCCGCCCTGCGCAGGGAACTGCTCGATCACAAGACGCCCCCCTGGAAACCCTCGGCGGGGCTGTCGGCCCTGCTGTTCGCTGTCGGCGGCGCTGCGGCCTGGTTTTTTCCCGAGCGGCTGGTACAATCGCTGCTGGGCGCCGGCCTGGTAACGGCGGTGATCTGGATTTTCTATCTCTGGAACGCCGGCAAGGAGCGGGCCGAGCGTGGCCGTATCCAGGGGCAGGCCCAGGTGCTCGAGCGCAAGCGGGAGGAAGCCCAGGCGCGGCTGGCGTCACTGGATGAGCGATTCGAGCGGCTCGGCATGTCGCCGTCCGCGGTCGAAATCGTCAAGATGCAGAAGAACCTGGCCCGCCACCAGGAGCTGCTGGGGCAGCTCAAGGAAGTCGAAATCTCCCTCAAGGTGCTCGATCAGTCCGAGGAACTGAAGCGCGACCAGGACGATCTCACCCGCGAACTGGCGGTGCTGGACGAACGCATGGAGAAGGAAAAACCGCTGCGCCCCGAAGGGCTGCTGCCCCTCGAAGAACTCCCTGGCGCCGAAGACAAGCTGCAGGCTTTGGGGGAGAACCTGCAGGCGCGGGAACAGCGGCTGCTTGAGCTGACCCGGCGGGAGGCGGCGCTGCACGGTGCGCTCGGCGACTTGCAGCAGATCGAAGAGGAAGGGGAACGGCTCAAGGCCCGGGAATCGGTCCTGCTGCGCCGGCGCGATGCCCTGGTTGCCGCCTACGAGCTGCTCAGCGGGTCGGTCGAAGAATTCCGCCGCACCTACCTGGAGCGCTTCGCCGGAGAAATCTGCACCTATCTGACATCCGCCACCTGCGGCCGGTACGCCAGGGCGCGGCTGGGCGAAGATTTTTCCCTGTCGTTGCCGGGCAAAGGAGAGGGCAGCTGGCAGGATGTCGACAGTTTCAGTCGCGGCACCATCGACGCCGTCTATTTCGCCGTGCGCCTGGCTCTTACCCGGCATCTTTCCCACGGCCGGCGGTTGCCGCTCTTTCTTGACGACCCGCTGGTCAATTTCGATGCGGACCGGCAGGCCGAAACCATGGCCGCACTGGAGAGTTTGTCGCGGGAGCACCAGATCATTTTTTTCACACACAGCGAGGGGCTGCTCAAGCGGGGCGGCCAGAAACGCTGGAACCTGATATCGCTGGACGAGGCCAAAAACAGCCGAATCCGCGCAAACGAAGAAAGGAACGACGATGTCGGACAACTGCATCTTTTGTAAAATCATCGCCGGCGATATCCCGGCCAGGTATGTTTATGAAGATGAACTGGTTTTGGTGCTCGAGGACATTAATCCGCAGGCGCCGCATCACTACCTGATCGTCCCCCGCAAGCACATCCGCACTACCCTCGATCTGACCACGGCGGATAACGAATTGATCGGCCACGTCTTTCAGGTCGCCGGCAAGGTCGCCCACGACGTCGGTTTTGCCGACGACGGTTTTCGCGTGATCAACAACTGCAACGAGGCTGGCGGCCAAACCGTCTGGCACATTCATTTCCACCTGCTCGGTGGCCGGGACATGACCTGGCCGCCGGGCTGATGCCGGGTATTTAAGGGGCGTGCCTTGGCGCGCCCCTTGTTTTTTGCGAGATAAGCCATGGAAAATCTCAACGCCGAAGTTCTGATCATAGGCGGCGGTCTGGCCGGGCTTGCTGCTGCCGTCGAAGCACGTCGCGGCGGCCGCGACGTGCTGCTGGTCTGCAAACGCCGGGCCGGCCGCAGCGGCAACGTGGTGGTGGCCGCCTGCAACCTGACCGGCCTGTTGCCTGAAACCGGCGATACGGCCGAGGGTTTCGCCATCGACACCCTCGGCAGCGGCCGCGACATCGGCGACCCTGCCCTGGTCCAGGCCATGGCGGAAGGCGCCGCCGACGCCCTGCGTTTTCTCGAAGGGTGCGGAGTTCGCCTGTTGCGCAGCGATGGGCGCCTGCATGCCCGGCAGGTGCCCGGACACAGCCGGCCCCGCACCGTCTGCACCGACCGGCAGGGTATCCCGGTGCAGACGGCGGGCCTCTCGCTGTCCCTGCCGCTGCTGGAAGAAGCCCGCCGTCTCGGGGTCCGCTTCCTCGATTCAGCCATGGTCACCCGCCTGCTGAAAGATGACAGCCGGGTGGTCGGGGCCCTGGCCGTAAGGCGTGACGGCAGCATCCTGCAGCTGCTGGCCGGGGCCACCGTGCTGGCCAGCGGCGGCGGCGGCCGGCTGTATGCCAGCAGCAACAATACCCGGGATATCACCGGCGACGGCTACGCCCTGGCCTACGATGCCGGCGCCGATTTGCGCGACATGGAGTTCGTCCAGTTTCATCCGGCCATGGGGCTGGCGCCGGTCAAGATCATCCTGCCGACGACCTTGTTCGGCGACGGCGCCCTGCTGCGTAACCGCTATGGCGAGCGATTTCTGCTCGACAGCGTGACCGGCGGGGAGCAGGTGGCCGGACGCGACGAGATGAGCCAGGCCATCTACCGGGAGATTCAGGCCGGTCGCGGGGTGGGCGAGGGGGTGCATCTCGACCTGTCGGCGATTCCCGCCGAGCTGGTCAATACCCGCTACGGCGATCTCTGGCAGCTGCTGCAGCAGCGCGGCTGCGATCCCCGGCGCCAGCTGGTGACCGTCGGCCTGGCCGTGCATTTCTTCATGGGCGGCATGGTGATCGACCGGCTCGGCGCTTCGACGGTCCCCGGTCTGTACGGAGCCGGGGAGGTCACCGGCGGCGTTCATGGCGCCAACCGTTTGGGGGGCAACGCCCTGCTCGAGGCGGTGGTCTTTGGCCGCCTGGCCGGGCAGTCGGCCGCAGCCGGAACGGTGCCCCGTTCAAACGCACCGGTGTTGCCGCACCCGGTATCCGGGTCGCTTTGTCCGGCGGAGCTGTTGGTCGCCCTGCGCCGTGAGCTGCGCGAGCTGCTCTGGCAATGCGCCGGGGTGGTGCGCTCGGGTGATTCGCTGCAGGCGGGGCTGAAACGCTGGCAGCAGGTCGCCACCTCTTATGGCCATTATGCGGGTTCCTCCGATGTTCAGCTCTGGGCTGAAACCGGCCACATGCTGACCGCCTCCCGGCTGATTCTGCTGGCCGCTCTTGAGCGCATGGAAAGTCGAGGCGCCCACTGCCGCAGTGATTATCCGGCCCTTGATGACCGCTGGCAGGGGGCTGTCCTGGTTCGCCGCGGCGGGTCCGGGAGCGAGCCGGTCCTCGAATTCGTTCCCGGGCAGGGGGCATGAGGTTCGATCTGCTGATCTTGGCCGGCGTCTGGACCCTGTGGTGCCTGGGGCATTCCCTGCTGGCTGCCGATCCGGTCAAGCAGCGGCTGTGCCGGCGGCTGCAGCGAGCGTCTTTTTGCTATCGCCTGTTTTACAATGGTGTTGCCATGGTGACGCTGATCCCGGTGCTGGTCTGGTCGTCAACGCTTCCCGGTGTCGCGCTGCTGGCCTGGGGCGGTCCCTGGCGTTTGCTGCAGTGGTCTCTCTGGTTTTTTGCCGGGTGGCTGGTCTGGTCCGGCTTTCGGGTGTACCCTCTGAAAGAGTTTCTTGGCATAGATGGCCTGCGGCGTCCCGGAGCGTCGCAGCCGACTCCTCTTCTGGTCACCGGGGGGGTGCTGGGGCTGGTCCGTCATCCCTGGTACCTGGCGGTTCTGATGCTGCTCTGGTCCCGCGACCTGAACGCCCCGGCCTTGGTGTCGTCGCTGGTGCTTTCCGGGTATCTGCTGGTCGGGGCCCTGCTGGAGGAGCGGCGATTGAAGCGACAGTTCGGGCGCTTGTACGTCGATTACCAGTCCCGTGTCCCGATGCTGGTTCCCTGGCGCTGGCTGTTGTCGAGGGTGACAGCAATCTTTCGCCGGTGGCATTAAGGTAAAAAAGGGCCCCGCTGTTAAAACGGGCTTGCTGACGCACTTTTTCTCAATTAAGATAAAAAACCCATTGGGTTAGCCGGTGTCCTCAAGGAAAACCTGGCGCGGGACTCGCTCGGTTCACCGGTGTCCGCCGCAGGCAAATGAGCCGGTTGACGGCAGGTTTGCAGAAATCGCCGTTTTCAGATGGAATCCGGATAGCCCCCGCATCCAAATCAGCAGTGGAGCTTCTGCTTTGACTTACGACAATCGTACCGAACAGCGACTGATAAACGAAATCATGGAGCTTCTGGTCACTCATCACGGTGGGGGGATGAGTGAGCATGAACTTGACCTGGGGATCGACAGCCTGCAGCGGGCCATCCGGATCGCCAGCGAATCCCATGCCGGGGTTCTGCGCAAATCGGGCGAACCCTACTTTTTTCACCCGCTGCGGGTGGCCCACATGGCCGCCCGTCACTGGATGGATTTCGCCTCGGTCAATGCCGCCATCATGCACGATGTGGTTGAAGATACCCCGGTGACCCTGGGGGAGGTCGCGAAGGATTTCGGTGACGAAGTTGCGCTGCTGGTCAACGGTCTGACCAAGGTCGCCGACGAAAACCTGAGCCGCGAGGCTCTCAAGGCCGAAACCTACCGTAAGCAGCTGCTGGCCGCCATCGAAGACATTCGGGTGCTCAGTCTCAAGTTCTGGGACCGCATCGACAACCTGCAGACCATCGGTGCGCTCAAGCCGGAAAAGCAGAACCTGATTGCCGAGGAGACCCGCTCTGTTTACGTCCCGCTGGCCAGCCATCTCGGTATGGGGCATGTCGCCTCGGAACTGGATGCCTTGTCCCTTAATATCCTTTATCCGCGCCGGGCGACAACCTATGCCCGTGCGGTGACGGAACTGCGGCAGCGCCTGGAAGCGCCTTTGCGTAAGATCCGCTCGGAAATCAACAAGGAATTCGAGCATCACAAGGTGCCGGTGCTGCTCAAGGACCGCTGGCGTCAATTTTCCATTGCCGCCGCCCAGGGGATGAATCGCGGATTCCCGACCCTCTACACGCTGGAAATCCAGGTCGACCGGACCATGGAAGCCTACCTGGCCCTCGGCCTGCTGCACGGACTTTACCCGCCGATTCCCGGCAAGCTGCGCGATCACCTCAACGTGACGTCCCAGTTTGGCTACCAGGCGCTGAAGACGACAGTGCAGGCCGGTGAGCATCGCATGCGGGTGGAAATCACTACCCGCAAGCTGGCCCGCTTCAATGAGGCCGGAGTGCTGGCCCCGGGCTTCGAGTTCCGCCGGGCCAATTTCGAGGGGCTGATGCGTTCGCTGCTCGAAGGGGAGTCGGCGTTCGATACTGAAAGTCTGCGCCTGGCTTCCGCCTCGATTCAGGTTTATACGCCCCTCGGTGATATCCGTTCCCTGCCCGAGGGAAGCAGCGCCCTTGACCTGGCTTTCGATATCCACGAAGAGCTCGGCCTGCATGCGTACCGGGCCCGGATCAACGGCCAGACCAGGCATCTCAAGTCGCGTTTGATGGATGGCGACCAGGTCGGTATCGAGCGCAGCGATACCCCCCAGGTGCTTCCGAAGTGGCTCGAATGGGCGGCAACCCCCCGTGCCCGCAACAGCATCCGTCGTTACCTGCGTTCCCGGGTCAAGGACGGGTCTTCCAGCGTCTCCTGAAATATTGATGTCTTCTATGCTCAGGCTGTCTATCTTTTGTCTCTTTCTGCTGTTGACCATCTCCCCGGCTTATGCCGAAGGTCAGGCCAATGTCTTTGTCTATCATCGTTTTGGTGATTCCCGTTATCCTTCGACCAACATACCCCTGGAAACATTCGCCGATCAGCTCGAGCTGCTGAAAAGGCAGAATTATACCGTTTTGACGCTTGGCGAAATCGTTAGCAGGCTCGGTGCGGGGCGCGCCTTGCCCCGCTATTGCGCGGCGATTACCGTGGACGATGCCTATCGCAGCTTTCTCGCCGGGGCCATGCCGCTGCTGCGGCGGTACGGGTATCCGGCGACGCTGTTCGTCAGCACCGATTCGGTGGGCGGCGATGAATTTCTCAGCTGGGATGAGTTGCGCTCGCTATCGGCACAGGGGATTGAAATCGGCAATCACACGGCCTCGCACCCCTACCTGCTCAACCGCAACCGGGAAGAAACCGATGCGGCCTGGTTTGAGCGGATCCGGCTCGATATCGAGCGGGCCAGTCAGGCGCTGCGGCGGGAACTGGGCCAGGAGCCCAGGCTCTTCGCCTACCCCTACGGCGAATACACGCCCGAGGTTGTCGCATTGATCAGCGAGTTGGGATTTGCCGGGGCGACGGTTCAGCATTCGGGAGTCGTCTCGGCAATGTCGAACCGCTTTGCGCTGCCGCGTTTTCCGATGGGGGGGGACTATGCCACCCTGGCCGAATTCAGCGACAAGCTGTCCATGCGGCCCCTTGTCGTTCAGGTGATTGACGGCCAGGACCCCGTCGTGAGGGGTAATAATCCGCCCGAATTGGTCGTGGATATTCTGAGCAGCGAGGTCGACCTCACGCAGGTTCAGTGTTTTGTGCAGGGGCAGCAGGGATGTGTCATGACGGCGGATCCGGCAGTTCCGGGGCGCTACCGGGTGAGGGCGCAGCAGCCGCTGGACGGGCGGCGCAGCAGGTACACCATCACCGCGCCGGGGAGCAGGGGGCAGGGGTGGTTCTGGTTCAGCCAGTTATGGATTTTTCCGCAACGCTGAAAGGCGCGAACTCGGAGCGGCCGAGGAAAGGAGTCCGGCAGAAAAGGGTGCGGTTTCCTCGGTTTCGGCGGCCCGATTCTGGCGGAAGAGGATGGAGCCCAGGCGGTGCAGGCGGTTGCTGCGGATGATGGTTCGGATCTGCTTTACGTAATCTTCACCCCGTTCGGAATAACGGGTCAGGCCAGCGGCCAGCACGATTCCCTGCAACGGTCGTCCTTCGGCTCGCATCCTGGCCCGCTGTTCCCGCAGGGATGTGTAGGCCCTGTGGGTGTTGAGGTTGTTCATGTAGGAGGCCACGGATTCGTAGATCGATGAAAAACACCGCAGTTCGTAGGTCCGGCCTTCCGGCCGATCCAAGGGAACCATGCCGGTTCCGGGGGTGAAGGTCCATTCACCGAACAGGTTGTTGCCGAGACGGGCGAAGCGGGAGGTTCCATAGGCGGATTCGGTGGCGGCCTGGGCCAGCACCAGGGAGGTTGGCAGGGTGTCGACCCGCATCAGCAGGGTCTCCCTGGTCTGCAGGTCTTCAAGCGGATCGCCGGAAACCCTGTACTCGGTGGTGATGGCTGAAAGTCGAGCCAGTTCATTGCCGGTCAGCGTCTCCCCCTGATCATAACGTCTCAGCAGGTCGGTCAGGGTCGTTTTATGCTCCCGGATTTCCTCGTTGGCCCGCAGGACAACCGGCAGCAGGGAAAGGAAAAATACTATTTTCTTTTTTTGTACCTGCGGGATGCGGTCGAGATCGGAAGGAAGGGCTTCGAGGAATATCGAGGGGATGCCGTCATCCAGGGTTCCCCAGCCGTAATTATGGCTGGAAAAAAGCTCCTCGAGTTCAAGATGACTGGACGGTCGCTCACTGTAGCATAATTGCGGGCCGGTCAGTTCTTCCGGTTGCGGGCCCATGGCACTCCCGGTTACCAGTGGGATGAAGAGCAGGGCCAGCATTAATTTAATAATGAGCATTTTCATGGCTGTAGTAGAGGCCTTCCAGTCATGGCTGAACAGAATTTGAGCCGACTAAAGCTCTAAACCTTAACACGGCTGAAATGAAATCACAACCCCGGCCGCACAAAAGAGAGGGATGGATGAAGTCGTTTCGCAAGGAATTATGGTTTGAAGTGCCGACCCGGCGCGGGTTTGTCAACATTACGCGCAAAATAGAAGCCTGTCTTGACGAGAGTTCAATCATGGAAGGGCTCTGCCTGGTCAACGCCATGCATATCACGTCATCCGTCTTTATTAATGATGACGAAGCCGGCCTGCAACAGGATTTTGATCGCTGGCTGGAACAGCTCGCCCCCTTCGACCCCTCTGGCTACGCTCACAACAAGACCGGGGAAGACAATGGCGATGCCCATCTGAAGCGTACCCTCATGGGGCGCGAAGTCGTGGTCGCGGTGACCAATGGAAAGCTCGATTTTGGGCCATGGGAGCAGATTTTCTACGGCGAATTCGATGGCCGACGCCGCAAGCGGGTGCTGGTCAAGATCATTGGCGCATAGGCCGCGGCCAGTTTATCGTATGCTGTATACGGTAGGCTCTTGAGGTTCTGCCGTTTGTATGGTAAAAGATTTAGCGATTAGAATTAATTATTGGGTGGTGCCTGATGGAAACGATCAAGACCGCAAGCTTCGAATACCTGATCAGTCTCGCCAAGGAAAAGCCGGAAGGTGGTTTTCTCTTTGTCCTCGATGGTTCCAGTTATCATATCAATGATGTGCTGGAAATTTCCCGGATCGCCGAAAAGCATGGCTATATAGTGATTTACTAACAGGAGGTTGTTCGCATGAGTTCTCAGGGAGCAGTTTGTTACACCTTTGAAGCTGCCGTCGAAATGGCGGTAAAAATGGAGAATGACGGTTTCCGGCATTATCTCGATGCCATGCGCAAGGTCAAGAACAAACAGGCCAAAATGATTCTGAAGGATGCCGCTCTTGATGAACTTGAGCACAAGCATCAGTTGGAAAAGGCTTTGGTTGAGGGGATGCTGACCGGAGCAGAGAGTATGAGTCGCCCGGTTCCGACCATGAACCTTGATTACGTGCTTAAGGCCAAGGAAATCAAGCCCGATGCCGATGCCCGCGAGGCGCTTGCCTATGCCATTCACCTCGAGAAGGAGGCGGTGGAATTCTACAAGAAAATGGCTTCCGGTTGCGCCGGTGCCCCGATGGGTTCGATTTTTGAAAAAATAGGCAATGATGAAACCCGCCATCTGAAGGCGCTGGAGGATCTGTACGAAGAGCATTTCATGACTGAAAACTGAGCTTTTCGCCTGATGTGATTAGAAAAGGCGGCATCGCATTGCAGCGATGCCGCCTTTTTTTGTGCAGAATGTCCTTGGATTCCCGTGCCGTCGGCAGGCTACCATATCGTGTAATTTATTCACGGGCTAGCCAGGTACGCTGTAAATGCATATAATTGTGGTGTTAAAGGTCTCAGATGCTCAGCAGGGGGTGATCTCATGGAATTTCCCGTTGAAGACATTTTGAACCGTCACATCGCGATGGGCGTCTTTGCTCTCTACGTCGTGATCGTGTCGTTACTGCGGGTGATGGCCGAGCAGGAGTTCTTCAGGCTGACGGCGCTGAAGAAAATCTGGGGCCGCACTCGCGGGCTGACGATTCACTTCATTTCCAATGTCGCCTTGCCACTGGTTTTTGCCATCGTTTTTCTCAGCCAGGGCATCGCGGCCCTTTCAGCTCCTGAAAGAATAAACGAAAACACAAGCCTCCCGCTCACGCCCGCCGCCTATATTCTCCTGGCGCAGGAAGGGCAGGGTCCCGCCGAATCGTTGGCGTCCGTCTCTGCACCTTTTTCCCTTTGCCCCAGGTCCCATCCCCTGGAAATCCTGCCGCCTTGAAAAGCCGTAAATGGATTGTGATCTGACTTACTGTTTCTGAAGCCGCCTCCGGGCGGCTTTACCGTTTCAGCCCGGGGGCGAACCCCGATGCTGTTGCTGTCCTGGAATGATGGGGATGGCTGCCTCGCGGGCCGGGGCAAGCGGAAAGGCCGGACGGGCTTTGGCCGTTGCGGGAAGTCGCTCAGTGGCGACGGATGGTGATCCGTCCCTGGTCGATGTAATGCTTCATCCAGCTGCGAACCAGCTGCTTGAGTAACGACCGGGTGACGGGCACCAGCAAGCTGAAGCCGAACAGGTCGGTGCAGAAACCGGGAGTGAGCAGAAGGATGCCTCCGGCCAGGATCATGGCGCCGTCAAGGAGCTCTTCGGTCGGCACTCGTCCCTGGTTCAGTTCCGACTGGATGCGGTAAGCCAGGTCGAGCCCCTGGGTTCGGGCCAGGTATGCTCCTGCTATGCCGGTGAGGATAATCAGCGCAATGGTCGGGGCGGCGCCGATCAGGGCGCCTACTTTAAGCAGGATAACCAGCTCGGTCACGGGGACAATAGTGAACAGAATTAATAGTCTTATAAACATTGGATTCTCACATGGGGATTTTGTTGGCCTGGGTTTGGCTGGTCGACAGAAAAAAAGAATAAATAAAATATTTTTTTATAACATGCTGTAAATACTCAATAAAATATCATGGCTAAAAAATAGGCAGGGTGTTGAAAGGTTCTGTAGCGCTTGCGTTTATCCCTGCGTAAACATGTTTTTCCACAGCTTCTCCACAGATGTTGTGGAAAAGCAGGCAAGTCCCTTGAGTGTTCGAGGTTTTTTTGATTCTTTGCTGGAACCATGAATTATCTCTCCTGGCGGTCATCTTTAAACTTGGCATCATGCTCGGCAATGACCTCGTCGTTGGTTTTGCGCAGGGCCTGTTCAAGGTCGATATTCAGGGCGCACCCCAATCGGGCCAGGGAGAAGAGGAGTTCTCCTATTCGGCTTTCCAGTGCGTTGTGCCTGGAACTGCGAACCTCCTCGCCAAGCTGGCCCAGCAGGTCGAGGGATTCTGAAAGCAGGCCGGCTGGGTTTCCGCCATTCTGCCCAGGCGTGGTTTTGCCGGCCAGTTTGCGGGCCATCTGCAGGGCGGGAAGGTGGCGGGGGATGTCGGCCAGGCTCCTCGGCGGTTTGCCCTGCTCGGAGTTCTCAAGGGCTTTGATCGCCTCCCACTGGTCGGCAAGCGTTTGAGCATCGCCCGCAGGGGTGCCGGCAAATACGTGGGGATGGCGCCGAACCAGTTTATCGGAGATGGCGGATGCGACGTCCGCCAGGGAAAACTCGCCCCGTTCCTCAAAGATGCGGGACTGGAAAACGATCTGCAGCAGCAGGTCGCCCAGTTCGTCCCGGATCGCGCCGCTTTCATTCCGGTCAATCGCATCGATAACCTCGTACGCTTCTTCAATGATGTAAGGCTTAAGGCTCTCCGGGGTCTGTTCCGCATCCCAGGGGCAACCCGTGGGAGAACGCAGGGTGGCCATGATGTCCAGCAGGCGCTTGATGGCCTTTTGAGCGCAGGGGCCGGTATTGTTGCCGCTATTCGGTTTGGTCATCTGCTCTTCGGCCCGCCGGAAGGTTAACGTCAGCTGTGAGTTGAGGCATGAGCCTACTCCAGGGCGCGATAATTTTCAAGAAGTCCTCTCTTTATGGTGTAATTAATCTCTTGCAAAGCGGGGCATATTGAGCTACAAAAAGCGGCTTTAAAACGGCATGTGCGAAGGGCTTGTTTTCCCTTGACAAAAAGGGGGCAGTCCTTATACTAACTCCTTTCAGACCGCTGGGGGCTTTTCTTGCAGATTCGGATCGCAGACATCAAGGACAATGGCCTGTCCCTCGACCTGGTCGAAGGGGTGGAAAGTTTCCCCGTACTGCAGGAGCTGCAAGGGAAGGGGGAGTGTCTTTTTACCCAGCCCGTTACCGTGAATCTGCGGGCCTTTGTGGTCAGTGGGATGGTTGAAATAAGCGGGCATGTTGCTACCGCTGCCGAGATTGCCTGCAGCCGTTGCCTCAAGCCTGCCGAGGTGGCGGTTGATTCGCGCTTTGATTTGACTTACACCCGCGAACTTCCCGAGGTAGAGGATGAGGGGGAGGACGGGAGCGAAATCACAGCCGAAGATATGGGGCTTATCCTCTTTGACGGCGATGAGATCGATCTGCTCGACGCCATCCAGGAGCAGGTGGTCCTGGCCTTGCCGTTTAATCCCCTGTGCAGCCGCAATTGCCGAGGGCTTTGCCCCCAGTGCGGCGCAGACCTCAATGAACAGGCATGTTCCTGCGGTCCGCAGGATTATAATATCAAGTTTTCTGCGTTGAAAAATTTCAAGGTTGATAAATGATTAGCCGCTGATGCAAAGAGTGCAAGTGGGCTGATAAAAACATGACAACCGGCCTGCCCGGTACGTAAGGAGTATTGACCATGGCTGTACCCAAGAAGAAAACATCCAAATCCAAACGCGATATGCGTCGTTCCCATGATGCGCTGGCAGCTCCCGGCATGTCGATTTGCCCTCAGTGCCAGGAGCCCAAGCAGTCTCACCGCGCCTGCGCCTCCTGTGGTACCTACAAAGGCAAGGAAATCGTCGGAACCGAAGAATAAGAGGGCTTTTGGTTGAAACGTCGTATCGTTGTCGCGGTCGATGCCATGGGGGGAGACAATGCTCCCGGCATCGAGGTGGAAGGTTCTGTCGCAGCCGCCAGGCAGTGGCAGATTCCGATCGTCCTGGTAGGTGACTCCGTCCGCATCGAGGAAGAACTTAAGAAGTACACCCTTGACGGGCTCGATATTTCGGTCCGGCATGCCAGCGAAGTTGTCGGGATGCATGACTCGGCATCGGACGCCGTACGCAAGAAAAAAGACTCCTCGATCCGGGTTGCCTTCAACCTGGTGAAAAACGAAGAGGCTCATGCCGTGGTCAGCGCCGGGAATTCCGGGGCGACCATGGCCGCCGGGATGTTCGTGCTGGGGCGAATCAAGGGGATCGATCGTCCTGCCATCGCCACCATCATGCCCAGCCTCAAGGATAACACCCTGGTTCTTGACGTGGGGGGCAATGTCGATTGCAAGCCCCAGCACCTGGCCCAGTTTGCTCTCATGGGCGAAGTCTATGCCCGGCACATTCTCGGCAAACCGGCTCCAAGGGTCGGCTTGCTGTCGAATGGCGAAGAGGAAAGCAAGGGCAATGAGCTGACCCGGGATGCCCACCGACTGCTGAAGGGAACGCGTTCGTCCTATGTCGGTTATATCGAGGGGCGCGACGTTTTCAATGGTTCTGTCGATGTGGTGGTCTGCGACGGCTTTGTCGGAAATGTTGTCCTGAAGCTTTCCGAGGGGCTGGCCGACGCCATCGGTACCATGCTGAAAAAAGAAATCGGTTCACGTTTTCTCGCCAAAATAGGCTACCTGCTGGCACGACCTGCCTTTCAGGCCTTCAAGAAGAAGGTTGACTACGCCGAATACGGCGGGGCTCCGCTGCTTGGCATCGGCGGGACCGGTGTGATCTGTCATGGCGGGTCGAGCAGCAAGGCGATTCAGAACGCGATCTTCCAGGCGCGTGAATCGGTCGCCAGGGAAATCAATAACGCATTGGTGGCCCAGCTTGGTAAGAGCGCTCTTGAACGGGAGTCGCTTCAAGTTGCGGAGAAAGCGGACCCTGCTTGTGCTGAAGTCGAGCCAGCCAAGGGAGTAGGTGGTTGAAAAAAGCGAGAATCATCGGGACCGGGTCCTATGTTCCAGAGAAAGTTCTGACCAACAAGGACCTGGAGCAGTTTCTGGATACCACGGATGAGTGGATCCTGACCCGCACCGGAATCCGCGAGCGCCACATCGTTGCTGAAGGCGAGTTTACCTCGGATCTTGCGGCCCACGCGGCTCGCCGTGCCATGGAAATGGCCGGGACGCCCGCAGAGGCCATCGATCTGGTCGTGGTCGGTACCATCACCGGCGATTTTCCCTGGCCCGCCACAGCTTGCCTGGTTCAGCAGAAGATTGGCGCGGTCAACGCCTATGCCTATGATGTTTCTGCGGCCTGCAGCGGTTTTGTTTATGCCCTTTCGGCGGCGGTCTCTGCCATCGAGAGCGGCCGGATAAAGAAGGCCCTGGTTATCGGCGCAGAGGTCCTTTCAAGGATCGTCGACTGGACTGATCGCAACACCTGTGTGCTGTTTGGGGACGGAGCCGGGGCCGTGGTGCTCGAGGCCGGCGATGGTGATGCCGGTGTGTTGTCGACCCACCTCCACTCGGACGGCAGTTTCTGGGAGTTGCTCTATCAGCCCGGGTTCGGCAGTCGTTACCCGGCTTCCGAGGATGGTCTCAAGCAGCGCCTGCCGTTTCTCAAGATGCAGGGGAACGAGGTTTTCAAGGTGGCGGTTCGTTCCCTTGCCGAAGTCGCCCTTGAGGCTCTGCAGGCAAACGGCATGGGCGTCAATGACGTCTCCCTGTTCATCCCGCACCAGGCCAACCGCCGCATTCTCGAGGCTTCGGCCAAGCGGATCGGGCTGGGCGATGACCAGGTCTACATCAATGTCGACCGTTTTGGTAATACCTCCGGGGCGTCGATCCCCCTCGCGCTGGACGAGGCCAACCGGGCCGGCCGGATCAAGCCTGGCGACATGGTTCTACTTGACGCCTTCGGCGGCGGATTTACCTGGGCTTCGGCCCTGATCCGCTGGTAACCATTGGATCAAATCATTCAACACAGGGAAATGACAGGCCGATGATTGCATTTGTTTTCCCCGGTCAGGGGTCGCAGTTTGCCGGAATGGGCAAGGATCTTGCCGAAAACTTTTCTGTCGCCAGGGAGGTCTTTGAAGAGGCCAATGAGGCCCTCGGCTTCGATCTCGCCTCTCTCTGCTTCAACGGGCCCGATGAAGACCTCAGGCTGACCACCAATACCCAGCCGGCGATTCTTACCGTCAGCATTGCCGCCCTGCGGGTGCTGCAGCAGGAAACCGGGCTGCAGCCCGCCTATGCCGCCGGGCATTCGCTGGGTGAGTTCTCTGCCCTGGTCTGCGCCGGAACCCTGGCTTTTGCCGATGCCGTCCGTACCGTGCGCAAGCGCGGCGCCTTCATGCAGGAGGCGGTTCCGGTAGGGGTTGGCTCGATGGCTGCGATGATGGGCCTCGAGGATGGCGCCATTGACGGAATCTGTGCCGAGGCGGCCCAGGGTGAGGTGGTCTCGCCGGCCAACTTCAACAGTCCGGGACAGGTTGTTATCGCCGGTCATGCCAGCGCGGTGGACCGAGCCATCGAACTCGCCAAGGCTGCCGGTGCCAAGCGCGCACTGCCGCTGCCGGTCAGCGCTCCCTTTCATTGTTCGTTGATGAAGCCGGCCGGTGACCGTCTTGCCGAAGTTCTTGCCGCAATAAACTTTGCCCCGATGCAGGTACCGGTTGTGAGCAATGTCGAAGCTCTGCCCAATGCCGATATGGCTCGGGTTATGGGGCTGCTGGTCCAGCAGGTCAGCGCACCGGTCCGTTGGGATGAGTCGGTGATTAAAATGTCCGAACTGGGCGTCGAGAGATTTATCGAGATCGGTCCCGGAAAAGTCCTGTCCGGACTGATCAAGCGTATCGCCAAGGGGGCGGTAATCCAGAATGTCGAGGATGTCGCAAGCTTGAAAAAGCTGTAATAAACCTTCTGCCTGAACCTGAATGAACGGGTTCGTTGACAGGGCGGAACTTTTATTGGTAAGAAAGGAGACTCTATGGCAAAAGATAAAGTTGCCATTGTAACCGGGGCGTCCCGGGGAATCGGTAAAAGCATCTCCCTGGCGCTGGCTGCCTGCGGTGCCAAGATCGTCGCCGTCGACATCGACCTCGCTGCTACCGAAGCGATGGTTGCCGAGCTTAAGGCCAACGGAACCGAAGCGATTGCCGTGCAGGGGAATGTCACTGTTACCGCTGACGCCGAAAAGATGGTGCAGGCTGGCGTTGATGCCTTCGGCCGGGTTGACATCCTGGTCAATAATGCCGGCATCACCCGCGATGCCCTGCTGCTGCGGATGAAGGATGAAGATTGGGACGCCGTTCTCACGGTCAACCTCAAGGGGGCTTTCCTCTGTACCCGGGCTGCCGCCAAGGTCATGTCCAAGCAGCGTTACGGACGGATCATCAACATCGCCTCGGTGGTCGGTCAGATGGGTAACGCCGGGCAGGCCAACTACTGCGCCAGCAAGGCCGGTCTCATGGGGCTGACCCGCTCCAATGCCCGGGAACTGGCGAAACGCAATGTGACGGTGAATGCCGTCGCCCCCGGCTTCATCGCCACCGACATGACCGACGCTCTGCCGGAGAAGGTCCGGGAGGAGCTGGCCGCGCAGATCCCCCTGGCCCGCCTGGGGAGCGCCGA
>NZ_JBFHGD010000015.1:0-28667 GCF_041583255.1 Trichloromonas sp.
CCCGGCAGCACAATCGCCTCGATCTCGCCGCCCAGCAGCAGCCGGGCACCCGGTTTCGGCGTTTTCGAGCAGCGGGTCAGGCAGGCCCAGTCTTCATCGTTCGACGCCAGGCGCCGCACCAGAAAAACCTCGATCCGGCCGCCGCTCTCCTTTTCGCCCAGAAGCCTGGCCGGGATCACCCGGGTGTCGTTCAAGACCAGCAGGTCGCCGGACACAAAACAATCAAGGATATCGTGAAAGGCGCCGGCGTCGATTGTCTGCTCGCGCCGCTTCAGTACCATCAGTCGTGAATCTTCGCGAGACTCGGGCGGGTACTGGGCGATCAGCGCCTCGGGGAGTTCAAAATCAAAATCATTCAGATGCATCAGAGCCTGTCGAGAAACCTCGCGGAACCCGGAAAAACCGGGTCTAAATCAACCATAAACAGGGGGGAAAGTCAAATTTTTTCGGCACCCTAGCCGACCCCCAGATAAACCACCAGCAAACCTGCCAGCATCAGCAACGCCCCCAGAATCCGCAGTGAGGATTCGGGGAGTATCGCCAATTGACGCAGGGCCTTTTTTGCCGACCCGGGCGACAGAAACCAGGGGACGCCTTCAACGATCAGCACCACCCCGACAACCGACAGCAGAAACTCCATGGAGAGCCCCCCGTGAGAAGCATACCTATTTTGAGAATATTGGCAGTGAATTTGCAGCATTTTCCGTTGCTCAGGAGCGGCACATATTAGTTCCTTGCGCGGTAACAGTCAAGAACGAGTCGCAATAATTGCAAATGCAGAAAAAATCGTTGCTGGCAAGGCTAAGAACGGTTTATCCTGCGAACAGGATTAATGAATATCCCGCTGTTGCTTACTCAAATGTTCGGTTATTGCACTAACGATACCGGCATATCGCTGACAGGATTCTGCCGTTGTATTCAACTTCACCAATCCTGATGTGCAACCTCCGTAGTTTCTGCAGGTTTTCTGCAGGCCTGCCCCGGGAATTTTGATGAACTCGCTGAAGACAAAATTCCTCGGTCTCTCCACGATCATCGCCCTGATGGTTGTGACCCTGACCATCTGGCACCACCTTGTTACCCAGCGCGAGACCCTCAATCAACTGGCCCTGCAGAACAGCCGGATCCTCGGCGACACGATTCGAAACAGTGTCAGCACCTTCATGCGCAACGGGGAAAACGACCGGGTCGCTGACATTCTGGCCGAAGTCCAGAAAGAGCCGTCGCTGGAATATGTGCAGATCTTTGATGAAACGGGTCGCATCCTGCGTGCCGGCAGCCCCGAAAGTATCGGCGACCTGGTTCCCGCGATCGACCTGATCGCCTATCGTTCACAGCAGCTCTCCACCGCCCATGATCACAACGGCAAACTGTACCAGGCCCGCATTCTTCCTATTCACAACGAACCCGATTGTTACAGCTGCCACGACAAGTCCCAGCGGGTGCTCGGCATTCTCAGCATCCACGTTTCCCTCGACGAACTGGTCAGCCTGCAGAGCCAGATTGGCACCCGGACCATGACCTCGTCGCTGTTCATGTTCGGGTTCCTGATCCTGGCCATCACCGGCTTTGTTCTTTACTACGTCGAAAACCCCATCCGCAACCTGGTCAAGGCCATGAACCACCTCGAACGCGGTGAATTCGACCTGGCGTCCGTCACGATCACCACCTCCAAGGAAATGGCCCAGCTTTCCGACAAATTCAACCGAATGGTCGACCGGCTGCGAAACCAGATCCAGGAAATGGTCCGGCAGGAGCGGGAAATCACCATCAGCAAAGAAAAGCTCAGCCACCAGGAACAGATCCAAGGGATGAACCAGACCCTGGAGGAGCGACTCAAGGAAATTGAATACCTCAACAAGACCCTCGAAGAACGGATCGAGGAGATCGAGGAGGCCAACTACCGGATCGCCGACCTGGCTGGAGAACTGGAAAGCAAAAACACCACCCTGCAGCAGGCGGTAAACCGCCTTTCCGCACTCTACAACATGGGACTGGCGATCAACGCCACCATGAACCAGAGCAAGCTGTTTCAGCTTCTCATCGGCAAAACCGTCGAAACGGTAAAAGCCAGCACCGGCTACATCCTGCTGCTCGACAAGGAAACCAACGAACTCACCGTCGACGGCACCTACGGCCTGCCGGTTGCTCCTGCCGCCAACATGCGCATCCCCCTCGAATCCGGCGGCGTTTCGCACTGGGTCATTGAAAACCGCAAACCCCTGCTGATCCAGAACATCAACGACGCCGACAACTTCAACAAGGTCAGCCGGCTCGGCTTCACCCGCGAGACGGTCATTTGCGCCCCCCTGATGATCAAGGACGAACCGATCGGCACGATTACCATGGCCAACCGCCACGACAGTTCTTCCTTTTACCCGGAAGATCTCGAACTGCTGGTAACCATTGCTGCCCAGGCCAGCGTCGCCATTAAAAACGCCCAACTCTACGAAGACCAGAAGGTCTCCTACCTGAACACCGTGCAGGCCCTGGTTTCAGCTATCGAGGCCAGCGACGCCTATACGCGCGGCCACTCGGAGCGGGTCACCCGCATCAGCCTGGCCCTGGCCAAGCGACTCAAGCTGTCCCCTGAGCGGATCGCCCGCCTGGAGCAGGCGGCCATCCTGCACGATATCGGCAAAATCGGCATTGATGTCGCCCTGCTGCACAAAAAGGGGAAACTGACGGAAAAAAACATCCAGACCCTGCATCAGCATCCGCAGATCGGCGTCAAAATCCTCGAACCGATCCGATTCCTCAATAACGTCAGGAAAATCATCGAGCAGCATCACGAACGCTACGACGGCAAGGGCTACCCCAACAACCTCGCCGGCGAAGACATTCACCTTGAGGCCAGAATTCTGGCCGTTGCCGACACCTTCGACGCCATGACCTCCGACCGTCCCTACCGCAAGGCTCTCTCCTTCGATACGGCGGTCAACGAAATCCGGGAATTCTCCGGAACCCAGTTCGACCCCCAGGTTGCCGCGGCCTTTCTGGACATGATCGAAAACGGAAACCTTCGCCATTAACCGCGAGAGAGTGCCGATGGCGAACAAAACAAAAATCCGGAATCCTGCCCGCAACTGGTCGCTTCGCCACAAGATCCTGGTGCCCTTTTTTCTGATCCTCCTGTCGCTCGGCGCGGTGGCCACTGTCAGTTTCGTGCTGCTGATCACCCAGGCGCTGCAAAAGACCGCCAACGAACGGCTGGTTGCCTGCCAGGACGTCATTTTTCGGGAAATAAAAAAGCAGGAGCTCCTGCTTCAAACCTACGCCGACCTGATCGGCTATGCCTCCCTGGTCACGGAAAACGACAGGACCAGCGGAAACCTGGTCGTTCAGCAGCAGCACCTGACTGAAACGCTGGACAGCGCCGATATCACCATCGACTTCTACTCCTTCGACGACCTGGAACAGGTTCCCTCGCAGTCCCTGCGCGACCTGATCGACCATGCCGCGCGCAGCGGCAGGCATCGCTTTCGCTTCGCCACCGACCTCGGCGCGTTCCCGTCTCTGGCCCTTGCGGCGCCTCTGCCCGGAGGCAGCCGGACGAAACAGGTCCTGGTCCTGCAGACACCGGTAAAGCCAGCCTTTCTGAGGGCTCACTCAAGCGGATTCGGGGTTCGCACCTCGCTGCTGTCACTAGACGGCGACGTGCTCAGTTCCAGCGAAAGCGGTCACAACCCGCCGATTCTGTCCCGACAGCAACTCGAAGGAATCCTCAACGGCACCCCGATCATCCTGACCCGTTCATCCCCCCGGTCCACCAGGTACCTTTTCAGCGCCATCCCCCTGGGAAGCTCGGAGCTGATCCTTTCGGTCACCGAAATCCCGATGACCGACCTGAACGCCCTGGTCAACACCTTGACCCTCCGGGGAATCGCCACCATCCTGCTGTTCATGCTGCTCGGCGGGGTCCTTTATTACCACCTGCTGCAGCGCCAGGTCATGCGGCCGGTTGAACGCCTGATGCGCGCCACGAAGGCCGTCAGTCGAGGCAACCTGAACTTCCACATCGAAACCGCCGCATCGGACGAACTCGGCCAGGTCGCCCGATCGTTCAACCAGATGACGGACCAGCTGCAATCGCTCTATGACGAAAAGGTCACCCAGGAAACGATGCTGGCTTCGGTTCAGGACAAGCTCCGCTTCCAGAACATCCTGGGCGAAAAGAACCGCCAGATCGAGCAAACCAACACGGAACTCACCGCCCACGTCAGCGAACTGTCGGCCCTGTTCGAACTGATCCAGGAGATGCTCTCTTCCCTCGATCTCGACATCCTGTTCAGCCGGATTCTGCAGATCCTCAAGGATGTCGGCCCCTGCGACGAGGTCGTTCTCCTGCTGCACAACACGGAGACGCGGAAACTGCAGGTACGCAAGACGCTGGGGGTCGAACTGAACTTGCTGGATGGGGTTTCGTTCGGCCTCGATGAGGGTCTTACCGGTGAAGTCGCCAGGACCCGCGAATTGATCCATCTGCGCAAGGTCCAGGACGACCGGCGCAATCTTCACTACAAGGGCAAAAATGTAACTATCGGTTCACTGCTGTCGATTCCCATGGTGGTCAAGAACGAACTGCTCGGCGTCGTCAACCTGCACAAGAACAGCGAAGGCGGATTCAGCGACCGGCAAATCCGGATGGTTCAGGCCGTCACCGGCCAGGCCGCCATTGCCATCGAGAATGCCAACCTCTACACCCAGACCCGCGAGATGTCCAACACCGACCCATTGACCCGCCTGGCCAACCGCCGGCATTTCCAGGCCGTCCTGGAAAAAGAGAGCGCCCTGGCCCGCCGCTACCATTCGAAATTCAGCCTGATCATGCTCGACATCGATCACTTCAAACGCTATAACGATACCCACGGGCATCTGCAGGGGGATGCTGTGCTGCGAACGGTTGCGCAGATCCTGCGAAAGAATATCCGCGAAATCGATCTGGCGGCACGGTTCGGCGGCGAAGAGTTTGTCATCCTGATGACCAAAACCACCAAAGAGGGCGCCAGGGCGGCGGCCGAGAAATTGCGTCTGTGTGTCGCCGAAGAAAATTTCCCCGGTGCCGAGATAAGCCAGCCGGGCGGCAAGCTCACCCTTTCGCTGGGAGTGGCCGAATTCCCCGAAGACAGCGACAACACCGGTGACCTGCTGAACCTGGCCGACCAGGCCCTCTACCGGGCCAAGGAAGAAGGGCGCAACCGCACCGTGGCCTGGAACTCGCAAGCCCCCCCGCTCCCCTACCTTTACGTCCAGCCGATCGCCAAAAACAACGATTGATTCATTTTCGCGGACGCCTCCGCGCCCCTCTCCCGCTCGCCCCGCCCAGCAGGCTTCGGCCGGCGCTCTCCCTGCCGCAGCCCTTCAGAGCCTCTTCAACCAGCGGTCGGCTCTCCGGCAGATGCCAGAGCAGCAGGGCTTTCTGCAGTTTTTTTTCCCGCTCGCTCCGCGGCACGTGCACCGGCGCCCCGGTCAACGGGTCGCGACCGGTGTAGTACATGCAGGTCGCCAGGGTCCCCGGCGTCGGGGTAAAATCCTGCACCTGCTCAACCCGCAGCTGATGCTGCTGCAGAAAGAGGGCAGCGTCGACCATATCGCTGAGGGTACAGCCGGGATGACTCGCTATCAGGTAGGGAATGACCGCCTGGCGCAGTCCCAGCTCGCGGCTGCGCCGGCGGAACTGTTCGAGAAAATCGATGAACGCCTGCGGGCCGGGCTTGCGCATGACCTGAGTAACCTGCTCACTGGTCGACTCGGGCGCCACCTTGAGCAGACCGCCGACGTGATGGACCAGCAGATCCTCGAAGTAATCCGGCTGCCGCTCCAGCAGATCGTAACGCACCCCTGAAGCGACAAAGGTATGCTTGACCTGCCGATGCTGGCGAATCTTTTTCAATAGCCGAACCGCCCGGCTGTCTTTGGTGACCAGGTGTTTGCATGGCTGCGGATAAAGACATCCACTGCGCCGGCAGGCGGTTTTCGCCGACTCGTTGCCGCAGGCAAGCCCGTACATGTTGGCCGTTGGGCCGCCGACATCGGTGATCGTACCGCGAAACTCGGGATCGTTGGTCAAGCGGTCGATCTCGTCGAGAACAGACTGCTCGGAGCGGGACTGAATCAGCTTGCCCTGGTGTGATGTAATCGCGCAAAAGGCGCAGCCACCGAAGCAGCCGCGATGGCTGGTAATTGAAAAACGGATCTGCTCAAAAGCCGGGATCGGCTCGCGGTAGGACGGATGGGGACGCTTCTGAAACGGCAGGGCATACAGCCGGTCGAGCTCAGCTTCGCCCAAGGGCAGCGCCGGCGGGTTGACCACCACCGCCCGGGGACCGTGAAACTGAACCAGCGGCCTGGCGGCATAGGGGTTGTTTTCACGCTCGGCCAGTCGAAAGGCCTCGCCGAAAGCCGCCGTATCTGCGGCCACGTCGGCAAAGGCCGGCAGCTGCAGGCAATTCTCCGGAGCCTGCGCCGTCATCCATGCGGTGCCGCGGATATTGTTCATCTCCCGCAGCGCCTCACCGGCCGCCGCCCTCCGGGCCACTTCGAGCAGCGCCGTCTCGGCCATGCCATACAGCAGCAGATCGGCCTTGCTGTCGACCAGCACCGAGCGCCGCACCGCATCGTCCCAGTAATCGTAATGGGCCAGCCGGCGCAGGCTGGCCTCGATGCCGCCGATCAGCACCGGCAGCCCCTTGAAGGCCCCCTTGACTGCTGCCGTATAGGCGATCACCGCGCGGTTGGGCCGGGCCCCGGCCTTGCCGCCCGGAGTATAGGCGTCGTCCCGTCGGATCTTCTTCGCCGCCGTGTAATGATTGACCATCGAATCCATGGCCCCGGCGGAAACGGCGGCAAACAAACGGGGTCGGCCCATCACCTGCAAAGCGGCCGGATCACGCCGATCCGGCTGGGCGACGATCCCCACCCGGTATCCCTCGGCTTCCAGCAGGCGGGCCAGCAGGGCCACGCCGAAGGAAGGATGGTCAACGTAGGCATCGCCGGAAACGAAGAGGACATCCAGCTCGTCCCATCCCCGCGCCGCCATTTCGTCCCTGGACATCGGAATGAATGCAGAGGCCTCTGCTGACCGTTTCAGGAGTCCTGATCCTTGCAGAAGGCCGCTACCGAGCGATCATAGCTGCGCTCGCCGGCCTTGGTGAAGAAGCATCCTGGGATCTCCCCCTTGCCACGATGATACAGGACGCACTGGCAACAATTGCCGTGTTTGTCGCAGGCGGTATAGGTGCAGGTGCAATGATCCTTGGACCGGGTGGAGAGGCATTCCATAAAAACTCCTTGGCCAATCAGGGAAACAGGGGCACAACCCGCAGCCCGGCAGCTTCATCCAGCCCAAGCATCAGGTTCATGTTCTGCACCGCCTGGCCGGCGGCGCCCTTAACCAGGTTGTCAATCGCCGAAACCACGATCACCCGACCGGTACGGGGATCGCTCACCAACCCCAGGTCGCAGTAGTTGCTTCCACGAACGAATGCAACGTTGGGCAGGCTCCCGGCGGGATGAACCCGGACAAACGGTTCCTGCCGGTAATGGGCGGCAAAGATATCGATCAGTTCGGCAGTATCGGCTTTCTGCTTGAGGTTGGCATAGCAGGTCGACAGAATACCCCGGTTCACCGGCAGCAGGTGCGGAGTGAAGTTGACGACGACCGGCTCGCCAGCCAATTCGCTCAGGGTCTGTTCGATTTCCGGGGTGTGCCGATGTTTAGCCACGCCGTAAGCCTTGAACCCTTCGTTGACCTCGCAGTAGAGGCTGTCGACCTTGGCCGAGCGGCCGGCGCCGCTGGTTCCCGACTTACTGTCGATAATCAGCGAGCCTGGATCGATCAGGCCGTTTTTGAGCAACGGCGCCAGCGCCAGCGCGACGCTGGTCGGATAACAGCCCGGGTTGGCCACCAGGCGGGCCTCCCGGACCTGCTGCCGATAGAGTTCGGGCAGACCGTAGACCGCCTCGCCCAAGAGTTCGGGGCTGGTGTGAGCCTGATACCAGGCCTCGTAAACCGCAGCGTCGTGCAGTCGGTAATCGGCCGACAGGTCGACCACCTTCTTTCCTGCCGCGAGCAAGCCGGGAACGAATTCCATCGCGGTCTGATGGGGCAGCGCGGTAAAAACAAAATCGGACTTCTCGGCGACGAGGTCAACCTCGACCGGATCGCAGACCAGGTCGGTGCGTCCCTTCAGTGAAGGGAAAACATCGGCAAAAGGCTCACCGGCGTTCTGCCGGGAGGTGACGCAGGTAATATCGACATCGGGATGGTTGACCAGCAGGCGATAGAGTTCAACTCCCGTGTAACCGCTGGCTCCGACAATAGCAACCCTGATCATGGCAATCTCCTCGAACAGGAAAAGGGAAACCCGAGGGTTTCCCTTTTCTGACATTCAGGTAACAACCGGAACGAGTCCGGCTGCAGAAACCTATTAACGCTTGGAGAACTGGAAGCTGCGGCGAGCTGCGGCGCGCCCGTATTTCTTCCGCTCTTTGACGCGGCTGTCGCGGGTGATGAACCCGGCTTTTTTCAGCACAGCGCGCAGTTCAGGATTCACTTCGAGCAGGGCCTTGGTAATGCCATGCTTGATCGCCCCGGCCTGGCCCGAAGGACCGCCGCCGCAGACGTTGACTGAAATGTCGAACTTGCCGATGTTGTCGGTCAGTTCGAGGGGCTGGCGTACAACCATCTTCGAGGTTTCACGCCCGAAAAACTCATCGAGAGCGCGATTATTGACCACAATGTTCCCCGCCCCAGCCTTCATCCAGACCCGGGCGATAGAGGTCTTCCTTTTACCGGTCGCGTAGAACTTCTGCTCGGCCATCTTTATCTCCTAAATTCGATCTTAAAGTACGAGTTCTTTGGGCTGCTGAGCGGCATGGGTATGCTCGCCACCGGCATAGACCTTCATCTTCCGGAACATCTGACGACCCAGCTTGTTCTTGGGCAGCATGCCCTTGACCGCCTTCTTGATCAGATCTTCGGGGTTCTTCGCGATCAGCTTCTCAGCATTGATCGAACGAATGCCGCCCGGATAGCCGGTGTGGCGGTGGTACATCTTGTCAGCCATCTTATTGCCGGTCAGTTGGACCTTGGCGGCGTTCAGCACCACGACGAAGTCGCCGGTGTCAACGCTGGGGGTGTAAATGGCCTTATGCTTGCCGCGCAGTACGCGGGCAATTTCGGTCGCGGCACGACCCAGGACCTTACCGTCCAGGTCAATGACAAACCATTCTCTCTTGATATCAGCCTCTTTGGCAACTTGCGTGCTCATCGTCTTCCTCTCTATGCGTAAACTGTGAATTTGGGTAACGGGGACTCACAGAAGAGCTGAAATTAGCGGAACCCACCTTCGATGTCAAGGGTTTTTTACTCTTTTTTTATGACCAGGATTAATTTGCCTGCCGCCCTCAATACCAGACTTCCATCAGACACAATCCCTGCGGCGGCGCTGTCTTGCCGGCCCCTTCGCGCCGCCCCCCCTGCAGCAGGGGACGCAGGTCAGCGACGCTCATCTTGCCCTGGCCGATTTCCACCAGGGTGCCGACCATGACCCGCACCATGTTGCGCAGAAAACCGGAGCCCTTGACGTCGATATGCAGCAGGTTCTCCTGCCGCGACAGCTCGACGGCGTAGATTTCCCGAACAGTCGT
Source organism: Trichloromonas sp. (assembly GCF_041583255.1). Lineage (NCBI taxonomy): Bacteria > Pseudomonadati > Thermodesulfobacteriota > Desulfuromonadia > Desulfuromonadales > Trichloromonadaceae > Trichloromonas > Trichloromonas sp. Next base: position 9,652 of record NZ_JBFHGD010000015.1, read on the forward strand.
TGCGGCATCGCAGCCGGAAGCCCGGAAAGCCGCGAAATCATGGCGGCCGACGAAGACATTCGCCGCTTCAGCCATGGCCTGCTCATCGAGCGGGCTGCGCAGGTGCCAGGAGGTTCGGGCCGCCAGCGGAGAGCGGATCGGGGTCAGGCAGAGGGTGTAGCGGTACCATTTGCCCCTGGCGCTGAAGCGGGCATGAAAGCCGGCCTCAGCCTCGGCCGCTTCGGTCACCGCCACGTCCTGCGGCAGAAAGCGGTTGACGCCGTCGCGGTAAGCGGCCATGGGCAGCTCGCGAGCGGTTGTGAAATGGGCGACCATTCCCCGGGCATGAACGCCGGCGTCGGTGCGCCCGGAAGAGACCAGCCGCACCGGCACGTCGAGCACCCGGGCCAGGGCCTGTTCGACCAGCTGCTGCACGGCCAGGCCGTTGGGCTGAACCTGCCAGCCGACATAGGCGGTACCGTCGTATTCGAGGGTCAGGCGAATGGTTTTCACTTATAAGAATCCCCAGATCAGCGCCAGCGCCAGCAGGCCGGCGGCAGCCAGCCCCATATCCTGCGCCGACAAAGGAGGCTGGGCGATACTTGCGGCATCCGCCATCTTTTGGCGTCCGCCCGCCACCTCGTGGGCCAGGGTGTCGGCCCGGTCGACCAGGCCGAGCATCAGCGGCGCCAGCATCCGTCCAGCCACCCTGCCGCGCTGCAGCAGGCTGCCGTGGGCCAGGTCTTCGCCGCGGCAGCGGAAGGCTTCGATCTGGACGGCACATTCCTCGCGCAGTACCGGGATGAAATGCAGCACCTGCTGCAGCAGCCAGGACAGCTCATCGACCGGCACCCGAAACCGCCGCAGCGGCGCCAGCAGCGAGGAGACGGCTGCCGCCAGCGCCTCGACCGTTGAGGTCAAAGTCAGCAGCGAGGAGAAAATAATGGCCAGCAGCAGCTGGGCGCAGACCGTCGACCCGCGCAGCAGGCCGTCATAAGAGAGCCACTCGACGCCGAACAGGGTGCGCCCGGGAGTCAGCAGCAGGTGCAGCAGCAGGGTGAAGAGAAAGAGCCAGCGAAAGATGCGGATCCCCCGCCACCAGATGCGCCAGGGGATTTGCGCCAGCAGCAGCATCGCCAGGGCGCAGCCGGCGAGCCCGAAAAGCCGCCCCGGCTCCGGTGCGGCGAAGGCGGCGACAATGAAGAGCGGCAGACCGCAGAGCTTGAGCCGTGCATCGAGGCGATGCAGGAATGAATCGCCGGGCACGTAACGCCCAAGGGTTATGTCATCAAGCAAACCCATCGCACCAATCACCAATCACCAATCACCAATCACCAATCACCAATCACCAATCACCAATCACCAATCACCAATCACATGTATTTCTCGACGAGAATTTCCGCGATCTGCACGGCATTGGTAGCCGCGCCCTTGCGCAGGTTGTCGGCCGCCAGCCAGAGGTTGAGGGCGTTGTCGCACGACTCGTCGGCGCGGATGCGGCCGACCAGCACCAGGTCCTGCCCGGCGGCCTCGATCGGCATCGGGTAGGCCTGCTCCGCCGCATCGTCGACCAGTTCGACGCCGGGAGCCGCCGCCAGCAGTTCGCGGGCCCTGGCTACCGGGATCGCGGCGACCGTCTCCACGTTCACCGACTCGCTGTGGCCGTAGAAGACCGGCACCCGCACCGCCGTCGCGGTGATGCGGATCGATTCGTCGGCCAGGATCTTGCGGGTTTCTAAGACCAGCTTCATCTCTTCGCGAGTGTAGCCGTTGTCGCCGAAGATGTCGATCTGCGGCAGGCAGTTGAAGGCGATCTGGTGCGGATAGACCTTGGAATCGCAGGGGCGGCCGTTGAGCAGCTCGCCGCACTGCACCCGCAGCTCGTCAATCGCCTTCTGGCCGCTGCCGGAAACCGCCTGGTAGGTCGACACCACCAGCCGGCGGACGGGGCTGCAGTCGTGCAGCGGCTTCAGCGCCACCACCAGCGCGATGGTGGAGCAGTTGGGGTTGGCGATGATCCCCTTGTTCTTGTAACCGGCGATCGCCTCTGGATTTACCTCGGGGACCACCAGCGGCACCTCGGCATCCATGCGCCAGGCGCTTGAGTTGTCGATGCAGACCGCCCCGGCCGCCGCCGCGATCGGGCAGAATTCGGCGCTGCGTTCCCCGCCGGCGCTGAAGAGGGCGATATCGATCCCCTTGAACGAATCTGAACAGAGTTTCTGCACCATGACCGGCTCGCCGCGAAAGTCGATAAAATCGCCGTCCGAACGCTCCGAGGCCAACAGCCGCAATTCACCGACCGGAAATTTACGCTCTTCGAGGATTTCGAGCATCTGCCGGCCGACGGCACCGGTCGCGCCGACGACGGCCACATTGAAGAGTCTGGACATGCAATGAAACTCCTTCGCTTGGAAAATTGGGGGGGTAGATATTTAAAAGACAGGGGCACGAAGAACCCCAGTTCCCCGTGCCCCAGACCTATGACGGTGCAATCTAGAGATTGGCGAGTATCGCCGCGCCGATTTCCACGGTGTTGACCTTCTTTTCACCGGCCTTGTTCTGAAAGATGTCGCCGGTGCGGTAACCCTGGTTGAGGGTTTTCTCCACCGCTGCATCAACGGCGTCGGCCGCCTCGATCATGCCGAAGGAGTAGCGCAGCATCATCGACGCCGAAAGGATCTGGGCGATGGGGTTGGCGATCCCCTTCCCGGCGATGTCGGGGGCGCTGCCGCCGGAAGGCTCGTACATGCCGAAGGTGCCTTCAGCCAGCGAGGCCGAAGGAAGCATGCCGAGGGAACCGGTCAGCATGGCGGCCTCGTCGGAAATGATGTCGCCGAACATGTTGCCGCAGAGCATGACGTCGAACTGCTTGGGCCAGCGCACCAGCTGCATGGCGGCGTTGTCGACATACATGTGCGACAGCTCGACATCGGGATACTGCTTGCCGATGCGGGTCGCGACTTCGCGCCAGACGACCGAAGTCGACAGCACGTTGGCCTTGTCGATGGAACAGACCTTCTTGCTGCGCTTGCGGGCCGCCTGGAAAGCGACGTGACTGATCCGCTCGATTTCGGCTTCCGAATACTTCATGGTATCGAAGCCGGTCCGGGCGGGGCCTTCGCCCTCAATCCCCTTGGGCTGGGCGAAATAGATGCCGCCGGTCAGCTCGCGAACCACCAGCAGGTCGAAACCGCCGGAAATAACTTCTTCCTTAAGGCTCGAAGCGCCGGTCAAGGCCGGAAAAATGATCGCCGGACGCAGATTGCAGAAGAGACCGAAAATCTTCCGCAGCGGCAGCAGGGCGCCGCGCTCGGGCTGCTCGTCCGGGGGCAGGCTCTCCCACTTGGGGCCGCCGACGCTGCCGAACAGGATGGCGTCGGAAGCCTTGCAGATATCGATGGTGGTCTGCGGCAGGGCCTTGCCCTCTTTATCGATGCCGGCGCCACCGACGTTGGCGTGGGTGCGCTCGAATTTAACGTCAAATTTCGCCTCGATAACATCGAGAACCTTCAGCGCTTCGGCCATCACCTCGGGGCCGATACCGTCGCCGGGAAGGACTGCTACCTTGTATGTCTTTGCCATGCCTGCTCTTCTCCTTTAGCGATACAAAATAAATTTAAAGCCGGGTAAACAAAAAAAAGACAGATTTTTCAAACGGTTGTCACTATAGATAAGGGACAAAATATTTGTCAAACGTTTTTTGGGCAAACCCGGCGACCGACCTGCGATTTACCGCCCGGGGTTTAACGCTGGACATCGCGGGCGGCATGCGCTAAACCTTAGCCCATCGCCCTTTACACTCATCCCTGCAACCTAAACCCGATTCAACATGACTCTTCTGCACAATCAAATTTTCATCCTGCTGCTGATCATCGTGCTCGGCGAACTGCTGGGCAAGGTGCGCCTGTGGAACCTCTCCCTCGGCCCCTCGGCGATCATCTTCGTGGCCCTGGCCTTCGGCCATGTCGGCCTCACCCTCCCCGAGGGGGTGCAGACCATCGGCCTGGCCATGTTCATCTACGCCATCGGCCTGCAGGCCGGGCCCGGCTTCGCCAGCTCGTTCCGCAGCCACGGCATCCCCATGGCGGCCGGCGTGATCCTCATGGCTGTCATAGGCACCCTGGTCACCTGGGCCTGCTGCCGGCTCTTCGGCTTCGACGCCGGCACCGGCGCCGGGCTCCTCTCCGGGGCCATGACCAGCACCCCGTCGCTGGCGGCCGCGGTGGAAATCGTCGGCCACGACCGGGCTCCGGCCGCCTACGGCGTCACCTACGGTTTCGGCGTCATCGGCATGGCGGTCTTCATCAAGCTGCTGCCGCGCCTGCTGCGCGCCGACATCGCCAGCGAGGAAGACCGCCTGTCGCGGGAACTGGCCGCAGACAACCCGCCGATCACCTTTGTTCACATCGAGGTCAGCAACCCCAACCTCTTCGGTAAACGGGTCGCCGACATTTTCCTCAAAAGCATCGCCCCGGTAACCCTCACCCGCCTGCTGCACAAGGGAGCCACCGAACCGGTGCTGGTCGGCGCCGACACCGTGCTGCAGCAGGGGGATCATCTGCGGGTGGTCGGGCGCAGCGCCGACCTGGAAAAGGTGCAGCTCTATATCGGCCACCCGGTGGAGAAGGAAATCGCCTTCGAGCGGATGCTGACCAAGAAGAGCATCGTCGTCTCCAAGCGCAAGTTCGCCGGCTCCACCCTCGGGTTCTTCAACTTCCGCGAAACCTTCAACGTGCAGGTGGCCCGCATCACCCGTAACGGCATCGACCTGCCGGCCGACGCCAACACCCGCCTGCACCTCGGCGACATACTGCACGCCGTCGGCGACGAGCGGGCCCTGCGCAACATCAGCCGGATGCTCGGCAACGATTTGAAAGCCACCTACGACATCAGCCTGCTGCCGATCCTGGTCGGCCTGCTGCTCGGCTTTCTGCTCGGCCGCATCACCCTGCCGCTGCCGGTGGTCGGCCCGCTGACCCTCGGCACCACCGGCGGCACCCTGCTGGCCGGCCTCGTCCTCGGCGCCCTCTACCAGACCGGGCCGATGATCTGGGATGTCCCTTCAGCCGGCAACCGGCTGATCCGCGACCTGGGGCTGGCCCTGTTCATGGCCGCGGTCGGCACCTCGGCCGGGGTCTCCTTCGTCGCCACCCTGCAGGAACACGGCCTGACCCTGCTGCTCTCCGGCGTGCTGGTCACCCTCATCCCCGTCATCCTGGTCGCCCTGGTCGGCCTCTGGTGGCTGCGCATCCGCTTTTTGCGCCTGCTCGGCGTGCTGGTCGGCGGCATGACCAGCGCCTCGGGCCTGGCCGCCGCCGGCACCCTCTCTGCCACCCCCTACGCCCCGGCCGCCTACGCCACCGTCTACCCCGTGGCCCTGATCAGCAAAATCCTGGCGGTCAAGGTGCTGCTGATGATCCTGCCTTGACCGCCATTGCCCCTTCCCTGAAGTAATCTGTAAATAAGATTGAGAAAGGCCGTTTCACCTATCTGAACATCGCCGTAAACCTTGGGGCCCTGCGGGAGACCCTGGAGCGCTACCATCTATCGATGACCATGGGCGCGATGCCGAGTTTGGCAAACCGCTGGCCAAAGACCTCAAGCCAATCGCACATCCCCCCTTCTACCCCATCCGCCTGCTGCCCAAGGTCCATCATTGCATGGGCGGCATCCAAATCAACGACCATGGCCAGGTACTCGCATTGCAGAACCATCGACCTGTCCCCGGTCTGTATGCCGCCGGGGAGGTCACCGGAGGCGCTCATGGCGCCAGCCGCCTGGGGAGTACCGCCATTGTCGAACGCCTGGTCTTCGGCCGCATTGCCGGACGCAACGCCGCGGCCTGCGATGGCTGAAAATCATCACGTCGCCACCTCAAGCCCCATCAACCTCGGACGGCATGACTGAACGGTCGCCAACCGCGACACGCTGCCATATTCCAACTTCGCCGAAACCGACCCCGTGCCATCGGGTATGTTTTTTTACCCGACAATACCCCGATACCTGCCCTAACGGCACCAATCCTTCAAGTGCTACTCTCACCCCATCGACCGGCAACGGAACATAGCGAACCACCGGCACGCCAAATTTCATCTTATTTTTTGACATTCTTCGATCATTCGATAGGTTATACGAAGTTAATACTTGGCCGACTGCCCCCTCTCACCAGTGGGGTCAGTCGGCCAACGAGGTCCATTAAAAGCTCATAAATCACACCAAGCCGGTCCGGGCCCCCGATCACGCAACTCGAAAAACCCGGCCGCACCCTGCTCCCGAAAAAGGGGAGACAACCACATTATGGGAGGTCAAGGCATGAAGGAAAAAAACGGGCATCAGGAAGATCGCCGCAAATTCCTGGTCGGTATGGGTGTAGCGGGCGCAGCGGTCACCCTGGCCGGCCCCGCTCTGGCGGTATCGGCCAAAAGCAGCGAAGTGAAGTGGGACAAGGAGCATGAGCTCGTCATCATCGGCTCGGGCTTTGCCGGGCTGGCCGCGGCCATCCAGGCCAAGCGTCTCGGGGCCAAGGATGTCGTCATTTTCGAAAAAATGCCTTACTTGGGCGGAAACTCCTCGATCAACGGCGGCCTGTTTGCCGTTCCCAACTCGCCGCTGCAGCAGAAAGAGGGGATCAAGGATTCCCCGGAGATCATGGTTCAGGATCAGATCAAGGCCGGCCGTGGCATCGCCTACGAAGATCTGCTGCTGCACATCGCCAAACATGCCCAAGAGGCCCTGCAGATGACCCTGGATGCCGGATCCGAGTATTTCCCCTACCTGCAGCAGCTTGGCGGCCATTCGGTGGCGCGCACCTACCAGACCACCGTTGCCTGCGGCGCTGGAATCACCCAGCCGCTAATCAACGAGTGCAAAAAACTCGGCATAAAACTGGTCAACCGCGCCAAGTTCGACGGCTTCGTTTTTGACGACAAGGGCACCGTGGTCGGCGCCCGAATTCTGCAGGGCTACTATTTCGGCCGCGGCGAAGAAGGCTCCCCGATCCATGTTCGCTCAAAGCGCGGCGTGCTCATCGCAACAGGCGGCTTTGCCAGCAATGTCGGGCTGCGCTCTTCGGAGGATCCGACCCTGACCGAGGAAGTCGGCACCACCAACCTGCCCTGCTCGACCGGCGAAGCCCTGCTCGAGCTTTTCCGGGTCGGCGCCGTGCCGGTCCACATGGCTCACATCCAGACCGGCCCCTGGGCCTCCCCCGACGAGGAAGGCTTCGGCTATGTCTCCAACTACTCGATCTACAATTTCGCCCACTCCATTTCCGTCAACGTCAAAACCGGCCGCCGCTTCATGAACGAGATCGCCGACCGCAAGGTCCGCTCCGATGCCCAATTGGCCAACCGTGACGACCAGGGCAATCCGTTGCCGCCGATCACCATCACCAGCTACGAGCACGCCAAAGATCATCCGACCATGGAGAAGGTGCTCAAGTACGGGGTCGGCTGGAAGTTCGACAACCTCGAGGAAATCGCCAAGAAGTGGAACATCCCCCTCGAGCCGCTCAAGGCCCAGGTCGAGGAATACAACGGCTATGTCAAGGCCGGCGAGGACAAGCAGTTCGGTAAGCCGATGGAAAAAGCCAAGGACAAGTACCTCAAAGGCCCCTTTGTCGTCATCCGCAACTGGCCCAAGGTTCACTACTGCCAGGGTGGCGCCCGGATCGACATTCAGGCCCGTGTCCTCGACTCCTTTACCTGGAAACCGATCCCCGGCCTCTATGCCGCCGGCGAAGTTGCAGGAGGGGTGCACGGCCTCAGCCGCCTGGGCAGTTGTTCCATTCCCGACTGCATGGTCATGGGAATGACCGCCGCCAAAACGATGATGGAAGCCTAACCAGGGTCGACAAGGAGAAGTCATGAAAACATACGGAAAAGAAATCATGCTTGTGATGTTGCTCGTCTTTGTCGCCGGCACCAGCTGGGCTGGGCAGACGCTGACAAAGTACGGCGACTTCGAGGGAAGAACCTATCATGCGGATCTCTACAAGGGCGAAAAGTGCGTTGCCTGTCACGGCAGCCAGGAGCCATCCGGCCTGCCCACTGACGACGTCTGCCTGAAGTGCCACGACCTGGAAAAGCTGGTGACCTCGACCGCCCGCCCCGAAAATGAGAAGTGGCAGAACCCCCACAACAACATGCACTGGGGCAAGGACGTGCCCTGCATGGAGTGCCACGGCGAGCACCAGGAAATCAAGCCGCTTTGCCAGGGGTGCCACACCTTCAAATACCCTAAATTCAAGAATTAACAGTTAGCCTGCAACAAACACAAAACGGCCAGTCACCTGTAATCGGGTGACTGGCCGTTTGTCTCTGGAAATTCGCTTCTTTTCAGTCGATGACTGTCACAGCGGAAATCACGATCGGCTCCTTCGGCACATCAGCATGGCCGGCCAAAGTCGCGGTCGCCTGCTGCTCGATGGTGTAGACCACCTTCATGCCGTCGACCACCTCTCCGAAGACCGCGTAGCCGAAATCCTGCTCGCTGGTGCCGGTGTTGTCGAGGGACTTGTTGTTCTCGGTGTTGATAAAGAACTGGGCGGCGGCGCTGTCGACCTCAGAGGTCCGGGCCATGGCGATGGTGCCGGTCTTGTTCTTCAGCTTGTTGCGGGCTTCGTTGACGATCGGCTCGCGGGTCGGCTTTTCCTGCATATCCGGGGTGTAGCCCCCGCCCTGGATCATGAAACCCTTGATGACCCGGTGGAAGATGGTGCCGTCGTAATGGCCGGCCTTGGCGTAGGCGATGAAATTTTCGACGGAAACAGGCGCCTTGTCGGCGAACAGTTCAAGAATGATCTCGCCCAGCGACGTGTCGATCTGGACCAGGGGATTCGATGCGCTCATGACTCACCTCGATTTGGAATGAAAAACGGGCCGATTATAACGATCCAGCCGCTGGGGGGCAAGCCTTTAACATCCGGCCATCGGCCCCGGCCCCGCTAACAGGTTCAGCCTTTACGCACGAAAATCTCGCGGGCCAGTTCATCATCGACGGCGAACTCGGAATTGCCGACCTTGAATATGAACGTGGGATAGGTGCGGCTGAGCAGCAGATTATTGCCCGGCAGCACCCCCATGCTCATCAGCTTCTGCATCTTTTTCGGATCGGAGGTCGACAGGTAGGCGATCTCACCGTTTTCGCCGGCCTTGAGCTCGGTCAGGGCGACCACCCCGGTTTCGCCGCTGGCCCGCGCCGCTTCGCAACATTCGCCGGGCGGAATCGGTTTGCCGTGGGGACAGGTGGTCGGGTGATTGAGCAGGGTGCAGAGCTTGGTGTCGACCCCGAGGCGCAGCAGGTGTTCGAACTCGCAGGCCCGCTCGTCGCCGGAAGCCCCCTTGAGGTCGAGGATATCCATCATCAGGCGCTCGGCCAGGCGATGCCGGCGGACGCTCATGCGGGCATCGGCGCGGCCTTCGTGACGCAGGTAGACCCGTTCGCCCTTGATCTCGACGTAGGCGATCCGGTCGAGCTCCTGCAGCGCCTGGTCATCAGCAGCAACGCCGAGCGCAGAGAGCTGGGCGGCGTTGTCCCCCTCCTCCTCGGTGGCGATCCACAGGGCCTCGAGAATTTCTTCGGCTTTTTCAGAAAGCTTCATTGATTCCTATCCTCTCCATTTTCATTTTTCTTATCGTTTTCAGCAAAGCGCCGCAAGTAGGCCGGCGTCGCCGGATTTTCATGACCGCAATAGGGGCAGTGTATCTTGCGGCAGCCGCCCGCGCACAGGCCGCAGGGCTTCTGTACCAGGTCCGCGGGAATTTCCCGGTTGCAGAATCCGCACTTCATGCCAGCACTCCCGTAAGAAGCAGCAGCTTGTTCAGCGCCCAGCCCGAAGTAAAGGCCAGCAGGGTGACAAAGACGAAGATACCGATGGAGACCTTCCAGCCGCGCTCCTTCTGCATGACCAAAAACTGGGCCACGCAGGGAACGAACAGGGTCAGGGTCACGGCCGCGACGGTCAGCTGCACCGGGTCGAGCAGGCCGGAGGTCTGCAGGTCATAGAGGCCGGCGGCGCCGAAATCGCGCCGGAAGAAGCCGAAGATGAACGCGGGGGCCACATCGGCCGGCAGGCCGAGGGCGTACATCGCCGGGGTCATCGCCCTGACCAGCCAGTCGAGGGCGCCGGTCAACTTGCCGGCCCACAGCAGGATCGAGGCAATGATGAACAAGGGGAATATTTCCAGAAAATACCACTGCATGCGGGTCAGGGTCTTGACCAGCACATTGCGCAGCTGCGGCAGTCGCAGCGGGGGGATTTCCATGTAAAACATCGCCCGCTCACCCGGCACCAGGCGGGCCGCCAAAAAACCGATGACCAGAAAGACCAGGGTCAGGGACAACGACCAGACCACCAGCGCACCGGGAACCTCGGCAAGCAGGCCTAAAATGACGCCAAGCTGGGCGCTGCAGGGGATGGCCAGCGCCAGCAGCACGGTGGCAATCACCCGCTCGCGCACCGTCTCCAGGGTGCGGGTGACAATGGTAGCCATGGTGTCGCAGCCGAAGCCGAGCACCATGGGAATAACCGCCCGGCCGTTAAGGCCGATTTTCTTGAAAATGCGGTCGACCAGCATGGCCAGGCGGGGAAAGTAGCCGGTATCTTCAATCACCGAGAAAGCGATAAAGAAGGTGCCGACGATCGGCAGCACGATGGCGACGGCGTAGCGGACGCCGAGGGTAAAGATGCCGTATTCGCCGACCATCAATTCATGCAGCCAGCTCCAGGTGAGAAACCGGTCCGCCAGAGCGATAGCGTAAGGATTGATGATCTCTTCGAACAGGCTCCCCTCGAGCAGGTCGACGATGGTGCCGGCGCCGAAGCCGCCGACAAACTGGTACAGCCCGAAATAGAGCACCGCCAGCAGCAGAGGGAAGCCGGTCCAGGGATTCATGGTCCAGGCCGAAAGCCGCTCGCTGAAGGGAGGCGCGCCCCCTTCCTTTTGCGATACCACGCCGTCGAGCAGCCCCTTGCAGATCCGCTTGCGCTCCAGGCTGATGCGCAGATGCAGATCGACCCGCCGCTCGAAAACGATTTCTTTCACCGCTTTTTCAATGGCGGAGGTTGCGCCCGCTTCCCGCGTGCGCACCCGCTCCTGGATTTCCTCGTCCTTCTGCAGCAGCAGCAGCGCCAGGGCGCGGCGGTCGAGCAGGTACTCGCCGTGCAGCAGCGAGGCGACCTTGAGAATATCCCGCTCCAGGTCGCTCGAGTAGCCGAACCGCGCCCGGTGTTCACGGTCGAAACCGGCGATGGCCGCCCGGATTTCGCTCAGCCCCCGCTTTCGTGCCATGGCCGCGCCGATGACCGGGATGCCGAGTTTTTCCTGCAGCAGGCCGATGTCGATGGACATGCCGATGCGCTCGGCTTCGTCCATGATATTGACCACCAGGATCACCGGCAGCCCCGCCTCGATCAGCTGCAGGGTCATGGGAAGCATGCGCTCGATGTTGCGGGCGTCGAGCACGTGAAGTACCACGAAGGGGTTTTCTTCGAGCAGGATCTTGCGCGCGACCCGCTCTTCCTCGGTGATCGGCAGCAGCGCGTACATGCCCGGCGTATCGAGCACTTCGCAGCGACGGCCGGCGATCTCGCAATGGCCGCGGGAGACTTCGACCGAGGTGCCGGGGTAGTTGGAAACCGTGGTGTAGGCACCGGTCAGGGCATTGAACAAGACGCTCTTGCCGACGTTGGGGTTGCCTACCAGGATAATCTTGCGGGCTTCGTGATGCGTTGCAGAAGAAGACATTCTTATCGTTTCCGAAGTCTAAGATTGACAATCATTTTCAATGGCTAATCAAAAAAAATCAAGGTGCCTGTTTCTGGCACTTGGCGCAGAGGCCGAAAATTTCGAGACGGTGGCTGACAATGGTGAAACCGTGGTCCCTGGCAACCTGTTCCTGCAGCTGTTCGATGCGGGGATCCTCAAATTCGATGATGGCGCCGCACTCCTTGCAGATCAGGTGGTCGTGATGCTCTTCGCAGGTGGTCGACTCGTAGCGGGTCTGGCCGTCACCGAAATTGCGGGCTGCGGCAATACCGCACTCGGAAAAAATCTTCAGGGTGCGGTAAACGGTGGCATAGCCGATCCCGGGGTGTTTCTTGCGCAGCTTGAGATAGAGGTCTTCCGTCGACAGGTGCGAGTCGCAGCGGAGAAACTCATCGAGAATGATTTCCCGCTGGCGGGTCGACTTGAGCCCCTGCTGGCTCAGGTAATCGCGAAAAACCTGTTTTCTCTCTCCCATTTGACACCGCCCCTTTGAAATTGGTTTTCAATTTACCTCATGGGTCCGAACCGGTCAAGCGGTTTTCATAAAAAACGCCCCGATCGGACCGGGGCGCCTGTTCTAAATCGATAGTTGCCGCTCTCAGCCCGTTAGCGGAATCCAGCGATACAGGTACCCGGACAGCTTGCCGAACATGTTGAAGAAAAGCAGGATGCCGACCAGCATCAACATGGCGCCGGTGAGGATTTCCATGATCCGGATGTGTTTGCGGAACCGGTTGAAAAACGAGAGAAACCCGTGAAACAGCAGGCCTGAGACCAGAAACGGGATGCCGAGGCCGGCCGAGTAGACCGCCAGCATCAGGATCCCCCTGGAGTAGTTGCTCGAGGTGCCGGCGACCAAAGCGAGGATACCGCCGAGAATCGGCCCGATGCAGGGGGTCCAGCCGGCGGCAAAGGCCAGCCCGACCAGGAAGGTGCCGAGAAAACCGCTCGGCTTTGCCCGCAGCTGGACCCTCTTTTCACCCAGCAGGATACCGAAATGAAAGAGCCCCGACATGTGGATACCGAACAGAAAGACCAGGATGCCGCCGATGCGCTGAATCCAAATCAGGCCTTCGCGCATGTGATCCTGAAAGGCCGAAGAAGCGATCCCGGCCAGTGCCCCAAGGCCGATGAAAACCGTCGAGAAACCGGCAATGAAGGCCAGCGAATGGAGCATCACCGTGAGCCGGACCTTGGCGGTCGGGTGGGCGTCCTGCAGCTGGCCGAAGGAGAGCCCGGTGATATAGGTCAGGTAGGATGGGATGAGGGGCAGCACGCAGGGGGAAAAGAACGACAGAATCCCCGCGCTGAACGCGATCCAGAAGGTGAGATCGGCACCGGTACCCATACGAGTTATCCCTTCGCCAGAAATTTCAGGTAATCGATCGTGGTCGTGTCATCCCACTCCCGCGCACCGAGGATATGATTGAGTATAACACCATCCTTGTTGATGATGAAGGTCTCGGGAAAACGAAATACGCCAAAGGCATTCTGCGCCTTGGCGTCAACAGAGTCGAGCAGCACGGGAAAGGAATGGGGCTGGCTCTTGAGAAAAGCGGCCACGGCCTGGGCCCCGTTCTCTTCGACATTGACCGCAAGCATGACGAAATCGAATCCCTGCATGGCCTTGTGCAGGCGCTCCATGGAGGGCATTTCGGCGCGACAGGGGGGACACCAGGTGGCCCAGAAGTTGAGCATGACCACCCGGCCCCGGTAATCGGCGAGGGAGACCGTTTTGCCGTCGAGGGTTTTCAGGCTGACCGCCGGAGCGACGCTGCCGACCTTGACCCCCGGCGAAGGCTCGCCGCTCGGACGGGAGGTGCCGGCGAAAGACTGGGAACCCGGCAGCAGCAGCAAACCGGCAACTAGAAGAAACAGGGCACTCCTCATGGACAATCCTTTCATATGAAAAACCAGATATTTCTCTTTTTACTCCGGGCACCGGTAAAAGTCAAGAATCACCCCTCGTCCCGCATGGCATCACCGGCCCAGAGCCGCTCTATTTCGTCCATTTCTTCTTCGGAGAAGCCGAAATAATGAGCCAGTTCATGAATGACCGTCTCGCGGATGATCCTGACCAGCGGCTCTCCCGACTCATCATGGTAATTCTCCACCGCCTGCTGGTAGATGGTGATCACGTCGGGGAGGCTGGCGTATTCGTGGGTCCGCTCCGAAAGGGGCCAGCCCCGGTAGTAACCGAGCAGGTCGCGGGGGTCGTCGAAACCGACTTCGTCCAGGGTCTCGGCATCGGCCCAGTCTTCGACCTGGAAGGTGAGGTTGTCGATGCGCTCGAGAAACTCGCGGGGAATCGCCCGAATCGCGCGCTCAACCAATTGTTCGAAAGCGCGCCGGTTCAATCGTCGAAGCCCTGGCCGCGGGCGATGCGGAAGACCGAGGAGAACAGGGCCGCCTCGACGTCGGCCTCATCGGTGATTTTCGCCTCACCGTAAAAGGTGCGCCCTTCAGGGCCGCGCACCACCGCGGTCGCCGTCACCAGCCCCTGTCTCACCGGGGCCAGAAAGCGGGTGGTCAGCTCGGTGGTGGCGAAGAGGGTGCCGGGCGGCAGCAGCGATTTGATCGCCATCGCCACCGCGGTATCGGCCAGGGTGGTAATGGCGCCGCCGTGCATGAAGCCGCCGCCCATGGCCAGCTTGACCCGAAACGGGACGGTCAGCACCGCCCTCCCCTCGTGCGCCTGCTCGATCTGCAGCCCGACCAGGTCTTCAAAGGGGGCGGTATCGACCCAGTCCTCCAGTTCGAACTGGGCCTGCTGCGGCTGCCGCAGGTCATCGCCGTCAACCGACAATCGGGCCATGGATGTGTCCTTTCATAAATTCAGCGGGATCGGCTGAAGGCGTTCGGCCACCAGCTTCACGACAGATCGAACGAATATCACGATTTCGGCTCCGCGGCACCGTTTTTAGTGATGCCGTACTTTTCCAGGCGGTAAATCAGGGTATGCCGGGGGATCCGCAGAAACGCGGCGGCGCGGGTCTGGTTCCAGTCGTTGCGGCGCAGGGCCTCGAGCACCGCCTCCTTCTCCAGCTCTTCCAGCGGATATCCTTCATCCGGCAGATTGAGCACCCCGCCGGAGGCCGCCTGCTGCGGGCGGCGGATTTTCGGCGGCAGGTCGTCCAGCTCGATATCCTCGCCGCGGCGCAGGATCACCATGCGCTCGACGGCATTTTCCAGTTCGCGCACGTTGCCCGGCCAGCCGTAGGCGTTCAGGGCCGCCAGCGCCGCCGCGGAGCAGGCGACGTTGCCGTGCTTGCCGAGGAAATGCCTGACCAGCAGCGGGATATCGGCCCGACGCTCGCGCAGCGGCGGCAGGTGCACCGGAATCACCGCCAGGCGATAGTAGAGGTCTTCGCGAAACCCGCCGTCGTCGATGGCCACCTCGAGATCGCGGTTGGTGGCCGCCACCACCCGCACGTCGACCTTGCGGACGCTGCCGCCGACCGGCTCGATTTCCCGCTCCTGCAGGGCCCGCAGCAGCTTCGGCTGCAGCTCGACCGGCAGTTCGCCGACCTCGTCGAGAAACAGGGTGCCGCCGTCGGCCAGTTCGAACTTGCCTTTGCGATCCTTCACCGCCCCGGTGAAGGCGCCGCGAAGATGGCCGAACAGTTCGCTCTCGAGCAGCTCGCGCGGAATCGCCGCGCAGTTGACCGGCACGAAGGGGCCGTCATGGCGCTCGCTGCCCGAGTGGATGGCGCGGGCGATCAATTCTTTACCGGTGCCGCTTTCGCCGCCGATCAGCACCGTCGCCTCGCTGGCCGCCACCCGGCGCACGATTTCGAACACCTGCTGCATTTCATCGGAAATCCCGACCAGCCGGGTAAAATCGATTTTCTGCGTCAGCTCCTGCCGCAGCCGCTGGTTTTCCTCCTTCAGCCCGCTGTAGGCAAAGGCCTTGCCGGTCACCAGCACCAGTTCGTCGCGGCTGAAGGGCTTGGTCAGGTAATCGAAGGCCCCGAGCTTCATCGCCTCGACCGCCTTTTCAACGGTGCCGTAGGCGGTGATGACGACGACCAGGGTTTCCGGCTGCTCGGCCTTGACCTGCTTCAGCACGTCGTAGCCGGAGAGTCCCGGCATCTGGATGTCGGTGATCACCACCCCGGGCTGCTCGAGCTTGAAAATCCGCAGCCCCTCCTCGCCGTCGGCGGCGGTCAGCACCCGGTAGCCGGCCTCGTGCAGGGTGAACTCGGTCACCCGGCGCAACGAGATGTCGTCATCGATGAGCAGTACGCTGTTACGGGACACGCAGTCCTCCTATCGCGGCAGGTGCAGGGTAAAGACCGTCCCCTCGCCGGGCCGGCTTTCGACTTCGATGCGGCCGCCGTGCCCCTGGATGATCCGGTGGGTGATCGCCAGACCGAGCCCGGTCCCCTCGCTGCGCGTGGTGAAAAACGGGTTGAAGATGCGATCCAGGCTTTCGGCGGGGATTCCCTGCCCGCTGTCGGCGAAAAGGATCCGGACCTCGGCTTCGGCCGCCGCGGCCGCAATTTTCAGCGTACCCCCTTCGGGCATGGCCTGCAGGGCATTGAGGACGAGGTTGAGAAAGGCCTGCTTGAGCTGTTCCCGGTCGCCCGCCACCGCCAGCTTCCCCTCCCCTTCGAGCAGGGTCTCGACCCTGTTTTTCTGGGCCGGCTGGCGGGTCAGCAGCAGCACTTCGCGCAGGGCTTCGAGCACATCGAACGATTCCCTGCGGGGGGTCGCCGGCCGGGAAAAATCGAGAAAGTCCTGCACCACCCGGTTGAGCCGGTCGACTTCCTTGATCAGGATCTGGGCGAACTCGTAGCGCTTGTCGGCCGGGTCGATGCCGTCTTTCAGGATCTCCGCCGTGCCGCGGATCGAGCCGAGCGGGTTGCGGATTTCGTGGGCCATCCCCGCCGACAGTTCACCCAAGGCCGAAAGCCGGTCGGCCCGGCGCAGCTGTTCTTCGATCTCGAGCACCAGGTCGGCCTGTTCGCGCAGCTTGGCGTAGCTCTCTTCGAGACGGTGAGCCGCCCTTTCGGCCCGAACCCGCTGCATGAACTCGCGCTGGCTGAGCACACCGGTAAGAAAGCCGATCAGGTTGTACAGGAGAATTTCGAGGTACTGCTCGAGAGGAACCCCGTGATGGTGTCCCCACTGAAAGACGACGTGCGGGGCATAGAGAATCGAAATCGCGATCGAAGTCGCCACGCCGCCGCGCAGGGCGTACCAGAGCCCGCCGAGAATGATCGGGATGTAATACAAGCGCCGGTAGATGTCGTGGTATTCGCCCTTCTGGGTCGTGGTCAAGTAGTGCAGGGAGGTGATCCCCGCCACCAGGAAGATCAGGATAGCCAGGCGAACGTAAGGATTTCTTCTCATGGGTCAATTTGTACCCCAGAGATCGATAACAATTCAAGTATTTATGCACGGACAAAAAAAACCCTCCCGCGGGCAGGAGGGCGAAAAAAAAGGAGGCAAAAGCGAGCAGGCCCGCTTTGCTGGATTTCATTTTATCAAAGCATCGGAGCTTTGCCAGAAAACTGTGAAAATATCATTGGACAGCATTAAAGCCGGCAGGTTATGCTGACCGCCTCAACGATCCACACAGGCATGCCATGGCACTTTTTCTCGACATTCTGACCATCGTTCTGCCGGTCTTCCTGGTCATCGCCCTCGGCTATTTTCTCCAGCGGGGGGCGCTGATCGATCAGGCGTTCCTGTTTCAGACCAACCGGCTGGTCTACTACATCTGCCTGCCGCTGCTCCTCTTCTACAAAATCGGCACCGCCGACTTCTTCGCCAACTTCAACGGCGCCCTGGTACTCGGCTCGGCGGCCACCATCGCCATCGGCTTCTTCGTCTCCTACGGCTACGCCGCCCTGCGCGGCTACCCGCCGGCCGCCCGCGGTTCCTTCAGCCAGGGCTCGTTCCGCGGCAACCTCGCCTACATGGGGCTGGCCATCGTCTTCAACGCCTACGGCGAAACCGGCTTCACCCGCGCCGGCATTCTGATGGGATTCCTGGTGCCGGTTCTCAACTTCTTCGCCATCCTCGCCCTGCTGCTGCCGCACCGGGACAGCGAGGGCAACCGCGGCGCGGCCTTCTGGCTGCGCCAGATCGCCTTCAACCCGCTGATCATCGCCTCCTTCGCCGGCATCCTCTGGAGCTTTCTCGCCCTGCCGATGCCGGTGATCCTCGACCGCAGCCTGCACATCGCCACCGGCATGACCCTGCCGCTGGCGCTGATCGCCATCGGCGGCTCCTTCTCCCTCAAACGGCTCAAGGGCGACCTGGTGCGGGCCGCCTTCGCCACCGGCATCAAGATCGTCTGGCTGCCGCTGATCGCCGCCGTGCTGCTGGTGGCGCTCGGCGTCACCGGCCAGGATCTCGCCATCGGCGTGCTGATGGCCGGCACCCCGGCGGCCACCGCCACCTACATCATGGCCCACCAGATGAAGGGCGACGCCGAACTGGCCGGCTCGATCGTGATGATGTCGACCCTGCTGTCGGCGGTCACCTACACCGCCGCCCTCTTTATCCTGCGCACCCTGGGCCTATAAGCATCCCGGCAGGATGCAGCGCCCGATCAAACGGCACAATGCGCAGTCAAGAAAATCCGTTTGTCAAGACCCCCCTTTGGGGAGATTTTAAAAATTCGAGTTTCGAGGTAAGTTGGCCCGGTAGAAGATGCTTTGCTACAGACTCGTTAACGATCACAAAGTAAAACATAGTAGAAATAATGATTCGATCACTTGGTAAAACAAGAGTGCTGATAAGCTCATTTGTTTTGATGACAATTATGTTCATTATTGTCATGTTTTTTGTGAATCAATCAATTGACGGAGGAGACGGTTCTGGTGTTTTAAGACTTCAATTATCATTTAAAAAAACTGTTGGCATTCAAATTATAGCTAGTTGGGGAACCTCTGGGGAAAAAAATTTCCTGCGGTGGATTTTCACAGACTATATTTATGCATTTACATATTCATTCTTCTTCGCCTCACTTATCTCTTTTCTAATCTTTAAAAAAGAAAATATCAACAATTCAAAATACAGAATACCAGTTTATTCAGCATTCTTTGCAGGAGCGTGCGATTGGTTTGAAAATACGATTGAAATATTCTTCATAAAAGACCCATATGGTTTCTCAAGTAATTTGTTTTTCATTCATTCTATTGTTTCAGTCATTAAGTGGTTAGTAATCTTAACAATTATTACTTACATCATCGCCTTGCTAGCAATTAATAAAAATAACCCTGGAAATAGCTAACCACGCAATTACAATCAGAC
>NZ_JBFHGD010000016.1:0-28153 GCF_041583255.1 Trichloromonas sp.
CCCGCCCCCAACTGAGGCTATAGTTCCAGCAGCATCTCCTCCGGTTCTTCAACCAGGGTTTTGACCCGCATCAGGAACTCGACCGCCTGGCGACCGTCGATCAGGCGATGGTCGTAGCTGAGGGCCAGGTTCATCATCGGCCTGATTACCACTGCGCCGTCGCGAACCACCGGCCGCTCCTGGATAGCGTGCATGCCGAGGATGGCGCTCTGCGGCGGGTTCAGCAGCGGGGTGCTGAGCAGCGAGCCGTAGGTCCCGCCGTTACTGATCGAAAACGTCCCCCCTTCCAATTCCGAAAGTTCGATGCGGCTGGCCGCTGCCCGTTCGGCGAAATCGCCGATGGTCTGCTCCAGTTCGGAAAAATCCTTGTGGTCGGCATCGCGAATGACTGGTACCAGCAGGCCTTTTGCCGCGGAGACGGCAATGCCGATGTCGTAGAAGTGCTGGTAGACAATGTCGTTGCCGTCGATGCGGGCGTTGACCTCGGGGAACTCTTTCAACGCCTCGGCGCAGGCCTTGATGAAAAAGGACATGATGCCGAGCTTGACCCCGTGGCGCGCTTTGAAGCTGTCGCGGTGCCGGCGCCGCAGATCCATGATCCGGCTCAGGTCGGCTTCGTTGAAGGTGGTGGCCATGGCGGTCTGCTGCCGGACGGCCAGCAGGCGTTCGGCGATTTTGCGCCGGATCGGGCTCATGGCCTTGCGGGTGGTGCGTTGATCCGATTCCGGCGCTGAGGTTGTCTTCGCCGGCGCCGCAGGCGGAGTCTGGGCAGCTGGTGCCGGCGGGGGCACAACGGCCGGCTTGGCGGCAGCAGCCGGTTTGGCGGTGGGCTTTGGCTCATCCTTTGCCGGTTTTTTTACGGATTTCTCGGCCGCCGCTTTCGGCGGTTTCGTTTTTTCCGGGGGCGGGCTGGCTTCGGCTGCGTTGCCGGCGCTTTCGGCCAGGATGGCGATCACCGCCCCGACCCGCACCGTTTCCCCTTCTGCCGCCTTGAGCGACAGGGTGCCGGCGGCTTCGGCGTGAATCTCCAGGGTGATCTTGTCGGTTTCCACTTCGCAGAGCAGGTCTTCTTTGGCGACGCTGTCCCCTTCCTGCTTGTGCCACTTGGCAATGGTCGCCTCGTATATCGATTCACCGACCTCGGGGATTTTGATTTCCATAGTGATCACTCCGCTTTGCGCTGGGGGTTGCTGCCGAGCGCCAGGTCAAGGATCGCCTGCTGCTCGTGCTGATGGGTTTTGTGGGAACCGACGGCCGGCGAGGCCGCTTCGTCCCGGCCGATATACTCTGGCTCGCGACCGAGGATGTTGCTGAGCTGGGGACGCAGATGGTTCCAGGCCCCGCCGTTTTGCGGTTCCTCCTGAACCCAGGCGAAGGTTTCGGCCTTGGCCCAGGGTTTGAGGATGGCGGCCAGTTTGGCGGCGGCCAGCGGGTAGAGCTGTTCGATCCGCACCAGGGCGATCTCGTTTTGCGGTTTTTCCTCCAGCCGCTCCCGCAGGTCGTAATAAATCCGGCCGCTGCACAGCAGCACCCTGCGGACTTTTTTCGGGGCTTCGTGCGTGGTCAGCACTTCCTCGAACCGGCCTTTTGCAAAATCGTCGAGCCGGGAGCGGCACAGGGGGTGGCGCAGCAGTCCCTTGGGGGTGAAGACGATCAGCGGCCTGCGGAAGGCCTGGCGCACCTGGCGCCGCAGCAGATGAAAGAGTTGGGCCGGGGTCGACGGGTTGACGACGATGAGGTTGCGATGGGCGCAGAGCTGCAGGTAGCGCTCGATGCGGGCGCTCGAGTGTTCCGGGCCCTGGCCCTCGAAACCGTGGGGGAGCAGCATCACCAGGCCGCTGGCCCGATCCCACTTGGCGCCGCTGCTGGCGATGAACTGGTCGATGATGACCTGGGCGCCGTTGGCGAAATCGCCGAACTGGGCTTCCCACAGGGTGAGTCCGTCGGGCGTTTCCAGCGAGTAGCCGTAGTCGAAGCCGAGCACTGCCGCTTCCGACAGGAGGCTGTTGTAAATGTGCAGCCGGGCCTCGCCTCTGGCCGCATCGGCGAGGGGGAAGGCCGGTTTGCCGGTTGCGCTGTCGATCAGGGCGGCATGGCGGTGGTTGAAAGTGCCGCGCCGGCAGTCCTGTCCCGACAAGCGGATACTCACGCCATCATGCAGCAGGCTGGCAAAAGCCAGGGCTTCGCCGCCGCCCCAGTCGATGCCGTCGCCGCTTTCGATGGCCTGCCGGCGGTTCTCCATCAGCTTGGCGATTTTCGGGTGGGGGGTGAAGCCTTGCGGGAGGGCGGTCACCAGCCGTCCAAGTTCGATCAGGGTTTTTTTGGCCACTGCGGTATCGACCGGCTCATCCGAAGTGTCGCGGTCGATATCCTGCCACTTGCCCTGGAATCCCTGGTCGACCGTCTTCTCTTCGGAATCCAGGGCGAGTTCCAGGCAGCTGTCGACGGCGGCCGTCATCTCTTCGAACTGCTGCCGGCTCAGCCCTTCCTGTTCGAGTTGGGCGGCATACAGCTCGTGGACCGACGGCCGGTTGCGGATCGCCTCGTACATCAGCGGCTGGGTGAAAAAGGGTTCGTCCCCCTCGTTGTGGCCGTGACGGCGGTAGCAGATCAGCTCGACCACCACGTCGCGGCCGAACTGCTGCCGGTAGTCGAAGGCCAGCTCGATGGCGAACAGGGCCGCCTCGGGGTCTTCGCCGTGGACGTGGAAAATCGGCACCGACAGCATCTTGGCCACGTCGGTGGCGTAACGGGTGGAGCGGGCGTCGGTCGGCAGGGTGGTGAAGCCGATCTGGTTGTTGACCACGACGTGCACAGTCCCCCCGGTCCGGTAGCCGTCGAGTTGTGAAAGATTGAGGGTTTCGCTGACCAGCCCCTGGCCGGCGAAGGCGGCATCGCCGTGCAGCAGCACCGGCAGCACCCGCCCGTGCCCCGCCTCGCCGTACCCGTCCTGGCGGGCCCGGCATTTGCCTTCGACCACCGGGTCGACCGCTTCGAGGTGGCTCGGGTTGGAGGCCAGAGTCAGGTGGATGCGGTGACCGCCGGGCGTCTCGATCTCGGTGGAAAAGCCCTTGTGGTATTTCACGTCCCCTTCGCCGACCACGGCGTATTCGAGGTTGTCCTCGAACTCGCCGAAAATGGTCGCATACGGCTTGTTGAACAGGTTGGTCAGCACGTTCAGCCGGCCGCGGTGGGGCATGCCGAGGATCAGGTCGGTGATGCCTCCGGCGGCGGCCAGGCTCACCAGGTGGTCGAGAAGCGGCATGAGGGTTTCTGCGCCTTCGAGGGAAAAACGCTTCTGGCCGAGAAACTTTTTGTGCAGAAAGGCTTCGAACTGGGCCGCCGCGCTCAATTTCCAGAGGATGCGGGTTTTTTGCTCAAAGCTGAAAGCAGGGCGGTTGCGTACCGGTTCCATGCGCTCCTTGAGCCACTGGCGCTCATGCGGATCCTGGATGTGCATGAACTCGACGCCGAGGAAGCGGCAGTAGGTCTGCTGCAAAATGTCGACGATCTCCCGCAGGGTGCCGCCGGGCTGGACGAAGTTGCGGGTCGCGAAGGGGGTGTCGAGGTCGGCTTCGCTCAGGCCGAACGCCGCCAGCTCGAGCAGCGGATGGGAGACCGGGCAGGGGGCCAGGGGGTCGGTGCAGGCCAGCAGGTGGCCGATGTCGCGGTAGCGGTAGATCAGTGACTGCACCGCCGACTGCTTGAAGGCTGTCTCAGCGGCAGCGGCAGCCGGCGCGGCCTGGCAGCCGAGTTCGAAGCCGGCAAAGTATGCCTGCCAGGTCGGCGGGACGCTGCGCGGATCCTGCTGCCATTTCTGGTAGAGAGCGTCAAGATACTCCGGGCCGATGTTGCCTTCAAAGCTCACGCGATAACTTTCTCTGCAAGGTTGGGGGGGAGGAGCGCTATGGCCGATCTATTCTATCCAAATGATTGGAAGTATAACAAACGGAATTTACAGGCGCAAATCCGCCCGTCATGAAAACGTCCCCGCCCTGGTCGATCCGGATGCCGGCCCCCGGGAGATGCCGTTTGTCATGGTTTCTGCACGGGTTGAAACTTGATTTAGGGACGCACTGCTGGCAGCCGGATCAGCCGGGTTGTCGGCGATGTGCATGGGCGTCCAGCTGAAAAAACCAACAAAATTGAATGAGATGAGATTAGCCATGACCGGCGCCGAGTTTGTGGAAAAGCTTGAAAGCGAACGGCAGAACCGCCATTAAATTCATCACGTGGCGGCGGATCGAAAACGATCATCGATTATGAGCTGATCGAAACCTTCATCGGCAGGGTAGACCGGAAGCAGGTTTTCGCCGGCTACGAGCTGCTTGATATGGAACAGCTGTGGACTCTGCTGAAAATGCAGGCGCCATAGCGGGTAAAACGCGAGGAGCGGCAGCACAATGAGGTGATTGTCAGGAGTCATCATGCCAGGCAGGGCGAGGTGAATGAAGAGGGCTGCCCGCTTATTCCCAGGTCACTGAGGACGATTATGGGTGTGGAACCTCGCGGCAATCGGGTTGACTGATGAAGTCGTCAGCTGCCGGTCCGCGTGCTCTCGGCCACCAGCGGCAGCTTGTTGAGCCGGGCCGATTTCTCCAGCGCACCGGCAACCCGGATCTTGATGGGGCCGTTCAGGACCGCTTGCGGCAGGTTGCCGGTCAGCTCGAAGCTGCCGTCCTGCCAGCACAGGGCATCGGCCAGCGCAATGATAATGAGTTGCGTGAGGGCGGTTTCGAGGGATTTGCGCTCGAACACCTTTTCTGCGAGTAAATCGGCGGTAAAGTGAACGCCCCGCCGCTTGCTGTCTTCCAGCAGGGTCTGCATGCGGTTCAGATCGAGGCAGCCGATGCCGGTGAGAAATTCACCGATCCGTTCGCCGGCCTGGGTGGAGGTGACGAAGATAACGTCGCCGTCATTGAAATAAAACTTTTTTTCAACGATTCCCTGTGCCACCCGAAGAACGCCCGATTTCTTGCGGGCTTCGATTCCGGCAACGATTTCCTGCAGCGGCATGAGTTCCAGATCGCCAGCAACCATCGAGGGTATTCGCTTTCCTTGAGTGGATTTGGGCCGGGCAGCCGGGGCGGCTCCCCCTGCGTTTATGGTTATATCATCCTAACGGAGGGGCCGGCAAGGACTTCCGTAAATTTCAGTCGCCGTGGCTTTCAAGGTAGCGTTCGGCCTGCAGGGCGGCCATGCAGCCGGTGCCGGCGGCGGTGATGGCCTGGCGAAAGTGCGGATCCTGCACGTCGCCCGCGGCAAAGACCCCCGCGATGCTGGTTTCGGTGCCGTTGCGGGTGGCCAGGTAGCCGTCCTTGTCCAGTTCGAGCTGGTCTTTGAACAGGGCTGTGTTGGGTGTATGGCCGATGGCGATGAAGAGGCCGTCGCAGGTCAGGTCCTCTTCCTTGCCGCTGGGCAGGTGGCGCAGGCGGACGCCGTGAACCCCCTTGGCGGAATCGCCGAGGATGGCGGTAACCTGGGTTTCCCAGCGGAAACCGATTTTTTCATTTTCCCGCACCCGCTGCTCCAGTGCCGCCGAGGCCCGCAGGCTGTCACGGCGATGGACGACGGTCACTTTCGCGGCGAAACGGGTCAAAAACGAGGCCTCTTCCATGGCCGTATCCCCGCCGCCGACGACCACCACATGCTTGTCCCGGTAGAAAAAGCCGTCGCAGGTGGCGCACACCGATACCCCCCGGCCGTAGAGTTCCCACTCGTTGGGCAGCCCCAGCATGCGCGGGGAGGCCCCGGTGGCGATAATCAGGGTGCGGCATTGCAGCAGCTTCTCGTCGAGCCACAGCTTGAAGGGCGCTTTGCCCAGTTCGACCCGGGTCACCTCGCCGTCGACGAACTCGGTTCCGAAGCGGCGGGCCTGGTCTTCCATCTGCTGCATCAGTTCGGGGCCGTCGACCCCTTCGGCGAAGCCGGGGAAATTATCGACCTTGGTGGTGGTGGTGAGCTGGCCGCCGGGCTGGCCGCCGGCGATCAGCAGCGGGCAGCAGCTGCTGCGGGCGGCGTAAATGGCGGCGGTGAGGCCGGCCGGTCCGGAGCCGAGGATGATAGTGTCGTGGATGTTATCGGTTGCTGGCATGTTGTGACTCCTCGAATTGTTCTTCGGCATGGTAGGAGGAGCGGACCAGCGGACCCGACTCGACGTGGGCAAAGCCGAGTCGGCGCCCTTGCTCCTTGAATTCGGCAAATTCCTCCGGGGGAACGTAACGCAGCACCTCGTGGTGGCGACGGGTCGGGGCCAGGTATTGGCCGATGGTCAGCAGCGAGCAGCCGTTTTTACGCAGGTCGGTCATGACCGCCGAGACTTCGCTGCGCGTTTCCCCCATCCCCAGCATGATCCCCGATTTCAATTGCAGATCAGGCTGCCGGCGGCGCGCTTCGGCGAGCAGGGCCAGGGAGCGGCGGTAGTCGGCGCCCTGGCGGACGACGGGGTAGAGGCGCGGAACCGTCTCGATGTTGTGGCCGAGGATGTCCGGACCGCTTTCAAGGATGACGGCGAGGGCGTCAATGCTGCCGGCAAGGTCGGGGATCAGCAGTTCGACCCGGCAGTCCGGGGCTTGCTGGCGGATTGCCTCGACCAGGCGGGCAAACTGGCCGGCACCGCCGTCAGCCAGGTCGTCGCGGGTCACCGAGGTGATGACGGCATGCTTGAGCCCGAGTTCGGCGATGGCGGCGGCCACTTTTTCCGGCTCGTTTCTATCGACGGCTTCGGGACAGCCGTCAGCGACATTGCAGAAGGCGCAGTGGCGGGTGCAGATATTGCCTAGAATCATGAAGGTGGCGGTGCCGCGGCTCCAGCACTCCCCCTGATTGGGGCAGGCGGCGCTGCGGCAGACCGAGTGCAGCCCCTGGTCGCGGTGGAAGCGGTCGATGCGGGCGAATTTGGGCCCGCCGGGGATGCGGACCTTGAGCCAGTCAGGCTTGCGGATTCTGGGGGACGTCATAAGCTCCTGCATGCTGTAAATCAAAGACGGCGGCAAACGAACGAATCAGCTGTTCAGTTACCGAGGTGACTGCCGCCTGACGCCCCAGCAGTTGGGTCATCGAGGTCATGCGGACGTCGGGCAAACCGCAGGGGATCAGGTTGGCAAAGCCGTCGAGGTCGCTGTCGATATTCAGGGCGAAGCCGTGCCAGCTGATCCAGTGCCGTACGGCGACGCCGATGGAGGCGACCTTGCACCCGTCCACCCAGACTCCGGTGTGGTCGGGGTGTCTCGAGGCCGGCAGGTCGAAGGCGGCCAGAGTGTCGATCAGAACCCTTTCCAGGCAACGCAGGTAGCGGTGCAGGTCACGGTTCACCAGGTCGAGATGGAGGATCGGGTAACCGACCAGCTGTCCCGGCCCATGGTAGGTCACATCACCGCCCCGGCTGACCGGCAGGCAGTCGATGCCGCGGGCGGCCAGTTCCGCCGGTGGGCACAGCAGATGCTCCGGGCGGGCCGAGCGGCCCAGGGTGATGACCGGATCGTGCTCGAGCAGCACCAGCCATTCGTCACTCCCCTGGCGCCGTTTCTCCAGCAGGTTCTGCTGCAGCTGCAGGCCGTCAGGGTAGCTCAGCCGGCCGGGGTGGAGGGTGCGCAGGATTCGCCCCGGCCGCCAGCCCGCTTCAGCGTCTTGTGCGGTGTGTTGTGTCGGGCCATTCTGGGTCATTGTGCTGCCAAGGAGGTGCGGCTAGTTCTCCCAGTGGATGCAGGCTACCGGGCAGGCGTCGATGGCCTCCTGGATAACGTCTTCGCTGGTGCCGAGGGGATCGTAGACCTCGGCCACCCCCTCGGTGTTCATGCGAAAGACGTCGGGGACGGTATCAGCGCAGAGGTTGCAGCAGATGCAGGCATCCTGGTCGACGAAAAGTTTTCGGGACATGGCGGACTCCCTGTCAGGCGGGCTCGAAATCGTCCTTGCCGGCACCGCAGACCGGGCAGACCCAGTCGTCGGGCAGGTCGGCAAAGGCTGTTCCGGCGACGATGCTGCCGGCGGAATCACCTTCGGCGGGATCGTACACATAGTCACAGATCGTGCAGCGGTACTTTTCCATGTTCATCTCCTGACGGTGGAAGGGGGAGGGTTTGACGCCCCTTTATTCTAGTCGGTTTCCCGCTTCTGGCAAGTTGCGGATGGGGCGAGACAAGCAAAACGGCGGACCGGGCCCGCCCCGCCGTAACGCCCTTTCTTTTCGGTGGTCAGACCATGCCGATCAGGGTTTTTACGGTTTTTTCGATCCCCTCGGCGGCTTCGCTGATGCGCCCTGCCAGCATGTAGGCCGGGCTGGAAATGATCTTGTTGGCCTTGTCGATCACGCATTCGGTAACCGGACAGTTGACGTGCTCGGAGCCCATGGCTGTCAGCGCCTGGGCGGTCCCCTCGTCGGTGCCGATGGTCAGCTTGTGGTGCAGCTGCAGGTCACCGAGGACCTTCGACAGCAAGGCCGGGGCGATGCACACCGCGGCCAGCGGTTTTTTCGCTTCGACCGTTTCCCGCACCAGTCGGGCCACGTCCGGCTGCACCGTGCAGTCAGGGCCCTTGACGGCGAAATCGCAAAGATTCTTGGCGGCGCCGAATCCGCCGGGGAGGATCAGGGCGTCGAAGTCGGAGACCTTGACCTCCTTGATGTCGCGGATTTTGCCGCGAGCGATGCGGGCCGATTCAACCAGCACGTTGCGGCGCTCACCTTCGGCCACGCTGCCGCCGAGATGGTTGATCACGTGCATCTGGTCGATGTTCGGCGCCATGCAGACCGCCTCGGCGCCGGCCCGGTCGATCGCCAGCAGGGTGATGACCGCTTCATGGATTTCGCTGCCGTCGAAGACACCGCAGCCTGAAAGGATTACGCCAACCTTGGTCATGATCATTTCCTCCTTATCGGTTATTGAAAGGTCAGTCCAGAACGCGGAATGTCTCTGCGGGGGTCCCGGCGCTTCGCCGAGGCAGAATTCAAGAGTAGAAAAAGCTTGAAAAATGTCAAGCTGACGGCGGGATGATGTTATTTCGTTCGCTGCCGGTTCAGCCCCCTTTGGAGTAGATCACCGCCACCGCCCGGGTCGGGCCGTCGCCGGTGGCGACATAGCCATGGGGTTCGGACGAATCGTAATAGACCGAGTCGCCCGGGGCCATGGTCATCACCTGCTCGCCGTAGTGCAGTTCAAGGGCGCCTTCGATAAGAAAGAGAAATTCCTCCCCCTCGTGGCTGACCTGCAGTCCCTCGTAACATTGGCGAGGTTCGAATTCGACCAGGAACGGTTCCATGTTGCGGTGTTTCTTGCCGAAGGCCAGGGAGTGATAGGCATAGGGCTGGGGCGTCTCGTCCTGGGCCGGGCGGCGGTACATCCTCCGGCTCTCGCCGGCCCGGGTCAGGATGCATTTTTCATTATGCCCCTCTTCCTGAAAAAAGTGCTGCAGGCCGACCTTGAAGGCCTTGGCGATGCGCAGCAAGGTTCCCAGGGGGGGGATGACCTGCTCGTTTTCGATCTGCGACAGCAGGGGTTTCGAAAGGCCGGTGGCGTCAGCCAGGTCCTGCAGCGTCATGCGACGTTCCTGGCGCAAACGGCGGACTTTAAGGCCGATCTGCAGTTCCTTGACTTCCTCCCGGATGTTTTCCATGCCTTTACCTCGCTGTTTTTCTTAAATTTTTTACCTTGTGAGCTGGTCCAAGTCAAGGGATTTGTGGTTCGTGTCGCGAGCTGGCGGGGATAATTCGATTTCGCCTGATCGCCGGGTTGTGCTATTTTCAGTGGAGGAAAAATAATCAATCCTTCGACAGCGCTGGAACTTTATATGGGTAAAGCGGACAATAATTCATACCGGGCGGTTCTCTTCGACCTTGACGGCACTCTGCTCCAGGTTGAGATGAGACGCTTCATCCCGGCTTACTCGCGGGGGTTGGCGGCCTGCTTCGATGATGTCGCCGCGCCGAAACGGTTTGCCGATGTCCTGCTGCAGGCGACAGTTGCCCTGCTACGCCGGCAGGACGGATCGCAAAGCAACGAGGACTTCTTCCTCGCCATGATGGCCGATAGCTTGAACATCGATGCCGCGCTCTTTAACCTCCGGCTGCAGCGGTACTGCGAGGATGGTCTGCAGCAGCTTGCCAGCCTGGTGCAGCCGCACCCCCTGCCCCGAGAGATTCTCGAGCGGTGCCGTCTGGCCGGCCTGCGGGTGGTGCTGGCCACCAACCCGGTTTTTCCCCGCTCCGTTGTCGAGGCCCGGATGGATTGGGGGGGGCTGCTGGGTTATCCTTTCGAGCTGGTCACCTCGTACGAAAACAGCCGCTTCTGCAAGCCGCATCCGGGCTATTTTGCCGATATCCTCGATTGCCTGGGGCTTGGCCCCGACGAGTGCCTGATGATCGGCAACGATACCGAGCATGACCTGGCGGCCCGTCAGGCCGGGATCGCCACCTATCTGGTCGATACCTGGCTGGTCGATCGCTGCGCGGGTTCTTTTGCCACCGATTATCGCGGCGGACTCGACGACCTGTACCGGTTTGTCGGTGAGTTGGGAAACGCGGCTGAATCATTGACATGAAAGCCTTTATTCGCTAATCTGCCTGTATTCCATCGGGTTGCGGAAAGTTCAGGCTTCCCTCTACGGCCGGAGGGCCCGCGGAACCATTTGAATCCAAAGCTGGGGAGGAACCATGGCCAGACTTGTTGACAATCCTGATCTTGCCTTTCGTCTTGCCCGGGCGATCGTTTCTGACATCGCCCTGTATAACCAGGACAAGGTTAAGGAGGGGATCAAAAAAGACAATATTTTCGACCTCCTCGCGGAAGAGCTCGAAGAGGGACGGGAGCATTTTCGCACCCGGATATCTCCCGACATGGAGCAGTCTGAACACCTGTTCGACCGGGCGATTGTCGATGTCATGATCAAGCAGGCCGGCAAGATCGAAAGTCCGATCTGGTAAATGGTGAAAACCCATCAGTTTCTTTTTGAATTCGGTCGAGCCCCCGAGCGGCTCGACCGGTTTCTGGCCGACAGCCTGCCCGATCATTCCCGCTCTGCGCTGAAAAAAATCATTGATGACGGACGGGTGCTCCTGCAGGGAGTTCCGGCCAAAGCCAGCCTCAAACTGAAAGGCGGCGAACAGATTGAGGTTGCTGTTCCTGCTGCGATACCTGCCGAGGCGGTTCCCCAGGAAATCCCCCTTAATATCCTCTACGAAGATCGGCATCTGATCATCGTTGACAAGCCGGCCGGGCTGGTGGTACATCCGGCCCCCGGGCATCGTGCGGGAACGCTGGTCAATGCCCTGCTGCACCATTGCCAGGACCTGGCCGGGATCGGCGGCGAACTGCGGCCGGGCATTGTCCACCGCCTTGACAAGGATACCTCCGGGGTGATGGTCGCGACCAAAGACGACGCCACCCATCAGCATCTGGCCGCCCAGTTCAAGGTCCATTCGATCACCCGCCGCTACCTGGCCCTGGTGCACGGCACGCCGGAGACCAAGGCCGGAACCGTCGATGCCCCTATCGGCCGTCACCCCGTGCAGCGCAAGAAAATGAGCGCAAACAGCCGCAGCGGCCGGCGGGCGGTGACCCACTGGCGGGTGCTGCGGCGGTATGAGCAGGACCGGTTGTCGCTGGTCGAACTGACCCTCGAGACGGGGCGCACCCACCAGATCCGCGTTCACTTTTCGGAAATGGGGCTCCCCATCGTCGGTGACCCGGTATATGGCAGTTCCGGTCGGGCCAAGGCGCTGGCCGATCCGGACCTGCGGCGCAAAGTGCAGCAGCTGCATCGCCAAGCCCTGCATGCCCGGCTGTTGGGCTTTATTCACCCGCAAAGTGGTCAATATATGGAGTTTGAGAGTCCCCTGCCTGCCGATTTCAATGAAATCATCGGCTACCTTGACGAAAAATACCGGCAATAGCCTGAACCCGGCGTTTCGGGAACCCCCCGGGGCCGCTTGCATCTGGAGTGCTTATTCGCATATGAAACAGGTCAAACAAGGAAAAATCAGCTACCTGCAGCCGTCCTGGGGGGAATCCTCGGCGGTTCGCGCCGGCTTTACCACCCGCAACGGCGGGGTCAGTCGGCCCCCCTACAATTCGCTGAACCTCGGGTTCAATACCGACGACGCCCGCTACAACGTCGACGGCAACCGCTCGACCCTGACCCGGGCCTTCGATCTGCAGCCCCATCATTTGCTCACCGTCAAGCAGGTGCACGGCACCGATGTGCTGGTTCTCGATCAGCCCAACCCCGATCTCTCGCATTTTCTGAGTGTCGAATGCGATGCGGTGATCACCGATCAGCCGGGCATCATGGTCGGGGTGCTGGTGGCAGACTGCTACCCGGTACTCCTCTATTCTCCCGATAAAAAGGCGGCCGGGGTCGTTCATGTCGGCTGGCGCGGCGCGGCCGCCGGGATCCTGAACAAGGCGGTGCAGGCCATGCAGGCCAGCTTCGGCTGCGATCCGAACAATCTTTTGGCCGCCGTCGGTCCGGGGATCGGCGCCCACAAGTACGAAGTCGATCGCCAGGTGCGCGAGGCGTTTCGCCAGGGGAGCGGCCACTGGGAGGCGATTGCCGAGGAGGTGGCCCTGGGCAAGTGGCACCTCGACCTGAAAAAAAGCTGTCTGCTGCAACTGGAGGATGCCGGATTGCCGGCCGCCGGCCTGAGTGTCGCCGAAGAATGCACCTGCTGCCATCGGGAATCGCTTTTTTCCTATCGGCGTGACGGCGGCAAGACCGGTCGCCAGCTCGGCTTTGTCATTCTGGGATGAAAAAATAGTTCAGCATGAGCCGGTTTTGCGCCGGCTCATGCCCCCCCACCACAGGTGATTTCCCTACAGCCGAATACACAGTTTCCCGCGTTGTGCTCCCCCGCTAGTTTATATTACTATCCAAAGTTGATCATTTCTATGCCAGTTTGACCATGATGTTTGCCTAGCTCCAGCCAGGGATACGGTCTGGCGCCCTTTGTCTATGAACAGTTCGTCGACGCAGCGCTTTTCGGCCATCAAGTTTTCCCCCCCCCCGCTCGACCCGGAACGGCATCTGCCGCGAAGTCGGGTGGTTGACCTGTTGCAGCGGGCCGAAGACCGGGGCCGGCGACTGTTCTTCATCCAGGCCCAGGCCGGCCAGGGGAAGTCCAGCCTGGTGAGGCAGTTCCTGGCCAAAAGCGCAATGCCCTTTGCCTGGTACCGGTTGGGGCCGGAAGATCAGGATGCGGTCTTTCTTTTTTCCTCGCTGCTCGCCTGTCTGCGCAACGCCCTTGTCGATTTCCGGTCGCCCCTGCTGGAGCAGATGCTCGAAAAGGGTGAATTGAGCGCTGCCGATGCTCCCCGGGTCGCCGACATGCTGGCGGCCGATCTCGCCCTAACCCTTCCGGCCAAATTCTGCCTCGTTTTTGATGACCTGCATCTGCTGGAAGGCGCGCCTTCCAGTCTCGCCTTTATCGATGCGCTGCTGTCTGTGGCTCCGATCGGACTCCGGCTTGTTCTGCTTTCCCGCTGGGCCTTTCCAGACTTAACTGCCGGAAAGCCGGTGGAACTTCTGGTAAACGCCGACCTGGCCCTGACCCGGGGGGAAATTGCCGAACTCTATAACCGGCTTTGGAACATTCCGCTTTCGAGTGAAATGGGAGACCTGCTGTATCGCCGGACCGAAGGCTGGATCATGGGCCTGGTTCTGCTCGGCCAGTTTCTGCTCCGTGAAGAGCCAGGCAAGGTCGGCCGCAGGCTTGCCGGGTTAGGCAGGCTTCAGCGGGACCAGGCTGCCGACTATTTCGTGGCAGAAATCCTCGATGCCCTGCCCGCGCCCCTGAGGCAGACCCTGTTGAAGCTTTCCCTGCTTGAAGACATCCCGGCGGCTCTGGCTGAGCAGATCGCCGGCGTCGGCAATGTGCAGCAGGTGCTGGCTCAACTGGTGCGGCAGAATCTGTTTGTGCGCCCCCTCGACAATGGCACGGCCTTCACCCTGCATCACCTGTTTCGTGATGTTCTGCGAACCCTGGCCGGCCGGTTGTTGTCCGATGCTGAACGGAAGGCGACCCTGAAACAGGCGGCAGTCTGGTATTTGGCCGAAGGGGAGACGGAAGAGGCGCTGCGGTATTTTGCCGTAGCCGGCGATTATCTGTCGATGCTGCCGTTGTTGCGGCAGGTCGGGTTGGCCCTGCTGGCGAGACACCGGATTGCCACTTTGCGGGCGGTATTGCTGCAGGTCCCCGATGCAGAGATTGCTCGCCACCCCTGGCTGGCATATTTTCGCGGCATGCTTGAAGTGGAAACCGCTCCGCCACAGGCGCTTGGTTATCTCGAAAATGCCCGGGCCGGATTCGTTGAGCAGGGGGACCGCCTCGGAGAACTGTTGTCGACCGCCCAGCAGGTTCATTTTCACCTGATGATTGATGGGCGGTTCACCCTTGCCGTCTCTTTGCTTGAGCGAGCCGATCTCCTCTTCTTAGGCCTCGCTGAAGAGATTGACCTGGTGTCGCGGATCAAGGTAGCGCACATCCTCGCCCTGGGGCATTACTTCCTCTTTTCCGACCGGACCCGGGTGGAGCGTTACTCGATCCAGGCCTGGCAATTGGCTGTTGAAAACGACTTCGACGATCTGCAGGCCGAAATCCTCATCATCCGCGGGTACCTTAACGCGATGCTCGGGGATTGGAGTACCTTCAAGGCAATGGCCGAAACCGCACAGTCGCTGATCGGTAATCCCCGGGTATCGGACATGCACAAGCTGTTTCTGCGACTGATGCAACTCAACCTGCTGAGCCTTGAGGGGGATGTCGTCAATTACTCGCGCCAGCGCAAGGTCATAGAGCAGGTATTCGCCTCTGACCTGCTGACCAAGACGGTTCTCGGGCCTTTGTTCTGGGTGCTTGATATCGACGTTGCGCTTACCGAAAACCGGTTGGGGGATGCGATGAATTTCGTCCAACTCGGGTTAAGTTCCGGTTATGCCGCCCGCAATCCCCACCTGCGCAGCCAGTATCTGCAGTACCAGGCGTTTCTGCTGGCAACAGAGGGGCGCCGGCAGCAGGCGCTTGAGGTGGTCGATGAATCGCTGCGGCTGCGAAACGAGGCGGGCGGTCGGCTCTTCACCGCGATAAATCTGATGATTCTGGGGACCGCCTGTGCCCAGCTGGGGGTCACCGGGCGGGCGGAAGAGCTGCTGGGCCGGGCGATCGCCGAATGTGAAGCCATCGAGGAAAAGTTCGCCCGCTATGGCGCTTATGCCTTTCGGGGCATGCTCAGGCTCGAATCGGGCCGTCCGGATGAAGGCCGGCAGGATCTCGCATGTGCGCTCAGGGGGATGCGGGAGAATCGCTTCGTCCATTTTTTTCTGGCCACGCCCCCCATTCTTGAAGCTTTCCTTTGTGCCGCGGTACGCCTGGGGGTTGAGACGGACTATGCCCGCAAGGTGGCTGCCGCACAATTGGGACTGGCATTGCTCGAAAAGGGGCGGGCTATCCCGCTGCTGCGGGTGGCGACCCTCGGCCCCCTGGTCGTTCGGTTCGGCTTCCGGGCCGAGGTCCGCGAAGAAGGCTGGAGCTCGTCCCAGCGCGATTTCTGGGCTTGCCTGCTGACTTCGGCGGGGCTCTGTGTCAGCCAGGAGCAGATGCAGCTCGCCCTCTGGCCGGAAAGCGCGCCGGAGAAGTCGCGGGCCAGCTTCGATACCCTGCTGCTGCGCATTCGCCGGGTGCTCGATGCGATCTGCTACCCGTTGAAAGCCAAATATTACCTGTCCATGCAGAACAAGATGCTCTGCCTCGACAATGGGCAGCTCGATGCCGGCACCTTCGCTGAGCGGATCCGGGCCGGCCTCAGGCTGTTCCGGCAGAAAAAGTTCTGGCAGGCCGGCAACGAACTCTATCCGGCATTGCAGCTCTGGCAGGGGGGGTACCTGAACCGGATTCCGGCCGATGGCAACTCGGTCGCTGAGCGGCGGGCCGACCTGCTGCGGCTGTATCTCGAAGGTTCCCTGGCCTGGGGGACGATGCTGGCGGAGGACGGCGCTTTCGAGGAGGCCATCGAGGCGGTTGCCGATGCCCTCAGGCATGATCCGACCAGTCACGCCCTGATCAGGGGGCTGTACGACCTGCATGTCCGCTGCGGGGATCCGGTAGGGGCGAACTCCGTTGTCGGCCAGTACCGCCAGGCCCTGGCCCGGGAGGCGTATTCGGCGGATGAAATCGCGGAAATTGTTGATTCATTGTGGGAAATTAATTCCTGAGAGAAGCTTTTTTTAGACGGAAAACGCCTTTTGTAAGAAATTTGTCAGAACCTCAACGTATTCTGCATTCGTACTGCCAATTGAATAACGTGCGGGAGGCCGAGAGTGGAGCAGTTTTGCCCACATCATGAAAAGTGCAGTTTCTTCATCAGGTACGGCAGCCGAACCAGCCGGATGTGGAAAAACCTTATTGCACTTTACTGCCGGGGGGGGCTGATGCCGCTCTGCTGGCGGCATCACCGGTATGGCGAGGGTGAACTCTTCCCGGACGAAGATGTGATGCCCAACGGGGAGAAGATCCCGGAGCCATTTCAGGCTCTGCCCTGAATTCGGGCAGGCAGCAACCTTTTTGCTAATGATAATGAACTGTTGACACGACGGGAGGGCGTCGCCATAGTGAACTTGCCGGGGCATTCACCTGGCCGTTCATTTCATCCGCGAGGGCAGTATGGGGACAGGAATTCTTTACGTCGATGATCACGAAGTGTTTCACGAGTGTGTTCGCCACATGTTCAGCCTGCGCGAGGACATGGACATCCTCGCCATCGCCAGCAACGGCCAGAGCGCGGTCCGCCTGGCCGGAGAACTGCGGCCGGAAGTGGTGGTCATGGATGTCCGCCTGCCCGGGCTGAACGGGATCGAGGCGACACGCAAAATCCTCGAAGATCAACCGCAGGCTCGCGTCATCGGGCTTTCGGGCTACACGGACCGGCAGACCGTGCTGGCCATGATCAAGGCCGGCGCCAGTGGTTACGTGGTCAAGGAGGCGGCCTTTGGTGAGCTGATCCAGGCGATTGAAGCGGTGGTTGCCGGCAAAATGTATCTGAGCCCGGGGATTACCTCGGTGATGCTCGAAGAAATTCTTGCCCCGTCCCAGTTTGCTCAGCCTGCCGTCGGATTGGTTTTGTCGTCGCGGGAGCGGGAAGTGCTGCGGCTGGTGGCGGAGGGGCTTTCGTCCAAGGAGATTGCCGACCGGCTCTGCGTCAGTCCCAAGACCATTGAAACCCACCGGGCCCGGATCATGAAAAAGCTGGGGCTCAAGACTTTTGCCGACTTGGTGAAATACGCGGTGCGCGAAGGGCTGACCAGTCTCTAGGAGATTTAATGTTACGGGTTTCCCCTACAGGAAAATACTCAATCCTCCGGATTGTATCGAGTAGACGGGATGTATTAAAGTATAGGCAGTTCAGTTGGAATCATGGCTCCGCATTGGAGGACCTACCTCCCTTTGATTGCGGAAGCCGTTTTGCCTGGGATGAAACTGACTGACAGGTCGTTTCATGTTTTGTGAAGGAGGGGATGAGGCGCGGTGAAAGGAAACTTTCCCCGCGCGTCATTTTGAGGGCTTGTTGCTCACGGCGCGAACCATTGGTTCGCGCCGTTATTTTTTCCAGAAGGAGGGGAAAAGCAGGACCAGCACGGTGAAAAGTTCAAGTCTCCCGAGGAGCATGCAGCAGGTCAGCACCCCTTTGCCAAAGTCGGGTATGTGGGCGAAGTTGTCGACCGGTCCGACCGTGCCCAGGCCCGGGCCGATGTTGCTGAGGGTGGCGATCACTGAGGCCCCGGCAGAGACCAGGTCCATGCCGGTGGCCGCCATCAGGAACGAGGCGACGACAAAAACTCCCATGTAGAGGGCGAAGAAACCGAGTATCGACTGCATGACATCGCGGTCGACCGGGGTGTCACCGAGTTTGACCAGGCGTACCGCCTTGGGATGGATGAGCTTGAACAGCTGGACCTGGACGTGTTTGAACAGGAGCAGGATGCGGGCGACCTTCATGCCGCCGCTGGTCGAGCCGGCGCAGCCGCCGATGAACATGAGAAAGACCAGCAGGTACTGGGACATGACCGGCCAGAGCTCGAAGTCGGCGGTGCCGAAGCCGGTGGTGGTCAGAATCGAGGTCGCCTGAAAGGCGCTGAAGCGCAGGTTGTCGGCCAGCGAGGAGTAGACGGTGCCCTGGTTGAGAAAGACCAGCAGGGCGGTGCCGCCGAGGGTGATGCCCAGGTAGCAGAGGAACTCCTCGTTGCGGAAATAGCCGCGCACCCGGCCGCGCAGGGCGTGATAATGCAGCGAGAAGTTAATGCCGGCCAGAAACATGAACAGGGTGATGACCCAGTCGATGTAGGCGCTGTCATAGGCCGCCACCGAGGCGTTACGGGTCGAGAAGCCGCCGGTGGCCAGGGTGGCAAACGCGTGGCAGAGGGCCTCGAAGAAATTCATGCCGCCAAACATCAGCAGCAGCACTTCGACCATGGTGAGAAGCACGTAAACTCCCCACAGCAGTTTAGCCGTATCCTGGATGCGCGGCTTGAGCCGGTCGGCGGTAGGCCCGGGCACTTCGGCTTTGAACAGCTGCATGCCGCCGACCCCGAGCATCGGCAGGATGGCCAGCGACAGCACGATGATCCCCATCCCGCCGAGCCAGTGGGTCAGGGCCCGCCAGAGCAGGATGCTCTCCGGCAGTCCTTCGATGGTGGTCAGGATGGTTGAGCCGGTGGTGGTAAAGCCGCTCATGGTTTCGAAGACGGCATCGAGAAACGAAGGGATCGATCCGCTCAGAACAAAGGGGAGGGCGCCGAAAATCGCGTAGAAGAGCCAGCTGAACGTGACTACGGCGAACCCTTCGCGAACCGACAGCTCCATGCTGCCGCGACAACCCTTGAACAGGATGGTGCCGGTGACCAGCGCGATCGCCGCCGAAGAGACGAACGAGGCGGCGGCACCATCGGCGAAATAAAGGGAGAAGGGCACCGGCACCAGCAGGGCGGCGGCCAGAAAGAGGAGCAGGGCGCCCTGGATTCTCAGGGTGACGAGAATGTTCATCTATTCGAAAAACCTCTCGGTTTTGGCCAGCGCTTCGGGCAGCGCAAAGACCACGACCCGGTCGCCGGCCTGCAGCCGGCAGTCACCGGTAGGTATCTCGTAGGTTTCGCCACGCACCACGGCCCCGATGATGGCCCCGGCGGGGAAATGGAGTTTTTTCAATGGCGTGTCGATGATGCCGCTGTTGGCATTGACCTGGATCTCCATGACCTCGGCGTTGCTCCCCTCGATGGCCGCCAGCGAGATGACCCCGCCGCGCCGGACATACTTGAGAATGGCCCCGGCGGCCGCCTGGCGGGGCGAAACGCAGGCGTCGATGCCGAGCGAAGGGGCCAGGTTCAGCAGTTCCGGCTTGTTGACCAGGGTCAGGCTGCGGCGGGCGCCGTGCTGCTTGGCGAGCAGCGAGCAGAGGATGTTGGTTTCGTCGTTGTCGGTAACGGCGATGAAGACGTCGGCGCCATTCACCCCCTCGTCGAGCAGGGTGCGGATGTCGGTGCCGTCGGTATTGATGACCAGGGTGCGCTTCAGCTTGCCGCAGAGGAATTCGCAGCGCTTTTCGTCTTGGTCGATCAGGCGCACGTTGAACCCCATCTGCTCCAGTTCTCTGGCGATGTGCAGGCCGATGTTGCCGCCGCCGAGGATGAAGACCCGGGGCGCCCGTTTCTTCTTGCTTTCCTCCTGCTGTAGCATGTACTGGATTGCCGGCAGGTCTTTTTTGTGGGCAACGATGAAGATACTGTCGCCGGCTTTGATGGAATCGTCGCCGCGGGGGATGATGGTCTGTCCGGAGCGGCTGATGGCGGTGACCACGAACCGGTAGATGCCGCGGATTTCTCCCAGTTCCTTCAAGGTCAGATCGCACAGCGGGCTCTCTTCGCTGATGCGGTAGCCGAGAAACTGGATCTGCCCCTCGACGAATTCGGCGACGTCAAAGGCGCCGGTGCGGCAGGCGATTTTGACGATTTCATCGGCGACGGCGTCATCGGGGTTGATCAGCAGGTCGATACCGAGCTTCTCCTTGGAGAGGACGGCGCTCTGGCCGGTATATTCGATGCTCTTGACCCGGGCCACCCGGGTGGCTACCTGGTACTCGCGGGCCAGCAGGCAGGCCAGGATGTTGACCTCGTCGAGGTCGGTGACGGCGATGAAGATGTCCGCATCCTTGATGCCGGCCTGCTCGAGAATCTCGGCACTGGCGCCGTTGCCGAGAATGCCGAGTACGTTGAGCCGGTCGGAGGCGCGGTTCAGGTGCTCTTCCCGGCTGTCGATGAGGGTCACTTCGTGGCCCTCAAGAGAAAGGCGCTCGCACAGGAAATAGCCTACCTGGCCAACGCCGATGATCAGTATTTTCATAGTGATGGTACCCGCTTCCGGGGGCGTCGGCCCCGTTTTCAAAATCTGGGAAAACGGTTAATAAATCGCACAAAATGAGAAAATGTGCAAGCCGGCCGTGACGAATTGCCGGGGGCGGCGGTTGTCCCTGGACAGGGATTCGGGTACAATGGCTCATCTATGGGCAAAGGAGATTGTCGTTGGATTTTTTTCTCGATATAAGCGAAGAGGATGAGCGCCGGGAGCGCAACAAGGCCCGCGAACTGCGCCAGAGCCAGTGGTGGAAAAATCGGGTCGGTAGCGGGCTCTGCCACTATTGCGGGAGCCGGGTCGCGCCCAGGGAGCTGACCCTTGATCACCTGGTGCCGGTGTCGCGGGGAGGTAAGAGCACCCGGGGCAACTGCGTGCCGGCCTGCAAGGAGTGCAACAATAAAAAGAAAAATCTGCTGCCGATGGAATGGGATGAATACCTGGCCGGCCTCGGCATGAAAACCTCACCAGGGTGACGCCGGCGGCCTTCAGCCGAGGGTGATCCGGTTGCGGCCGCCGGCTTTGCTCTGGTACATGAGCTGATCGGCCCGCTTGATCAGCGCATGAATGTCGTCGCCCGGTTCCGCCACCGAGGCGCCGATGGAAATGGTGACCTTCTGGCGGCTCGAACCCAGGTCGACCTGGGTATGTTCGATCAGCTTGCGGCAGCGTTCGCCGATGGCCAGCAGCCCCTTGCGGTCGACGTTGCGGATCACCCCGACAAACTCTTCCCCCCCCCAGCGGCCGAAAAGGTCGTACGACCGCGCCGTCGAGGTCAGGGTCCGGGCGATGGTCTGCAGGGCCCGGTCTCCTGCCTCATGGCCGAAGCTGTCGTTGAACTGCTTGAAGTGGTCGATGTCGAAGAACAGCACGCCAAAGCGCAGCCCGCAGCGGATCGACTCGCTCAGGCGCGACTTTATTTCCGACTCGAGGTAGCGACGGTTGGCCATCTGGGTCAGGCTGTCGAGCAGGGTCAGCTGTTCCAGTTCCTTAAGCCGCAGCGTCGTCGCCTCTTTCTGACTCAGATCCGAGAAGAGTTCCGCCGCCCCCATGATCTGTCCCTGCTCATCGCGCAGCGGGGTGGTTCTGATCCAGACCGGTACCCGGTGGCCATCGCGGTGGTGCAGGTAGACCTCGGCTTCGCGGGTCTTGCCATCGTTCATGGT
Organism: Trichloromonas sp.; assembly: GCF_041583255.1. Lineage (NCBI taxonomy): Bacteria > Pseudomonadati > Thermodesulfobacteriota > Desulfuromonadia > Desulfuromonadales > Trichloromonadaceae > Trichloromonas > Trichloromonas sp. The sequence continues at coordinate 21,553 of NZ_JBFHGD010000016.1, forward strand.
CTGCGCCAGCGGACACATTCCGAGGCAGAGCTTGTTGCCGTCGCTATCGACGTGCATCAGCAGGTCGTCGGCACAGCGGGAGCCGAGCACCCGGCTTTCGGGGTAGCCGGAGATCGTTTCCGCCGCCTTGTTCCAGCGGAAGATCTTCCGTTCGAGATCGACGAAGTAGATGCCGTCGTGCAGGTTTTCGATCAGGTCCCGAACGTCGAAATTCATGATTTCTCCCTGGTGATGGGTTGCGGCTGGAATCAATGTGGTTGGTCCGGGGCAGCACCCCGGTTCTGGCCGGTCGGGTTGAACTCGACTTCGTGATCAGGCTTTTTTCGCGACCAGCACGATCTTGTTGCTGGGGGCAAGCAGCCCCGAGCGGTTCAGGGCGACCAGTTCGAGCCCCAGTTTTTCGATCAGTTCGGTCAACTGGCGGACGGTGAAGATCTGCTTGTGGCGAAACGGCCTGGGGGAGTAGAGCGAGTTGAGGAACAGGGGATTGGCGCCGTTGCTGAGTCGATAGGACCACTCGCTGACCTTGTAGAAAAATGAATCCCGCGACGGGGTGTCGAGCAGCAGCAGGCCGCCGGGTTTCAGCACCCGGACCGCATCGCGCAAAGTTTCGACGGGAAAGTTCAGATGCTCGAGGGTGTCCCACAGGGTGACCAGGTCGAAATGGTCGGCAAAGCCCTGCTGCCAGAACGGGGCGTCGATCGTTTCGGCATTCAGGATGATACCGAATTTGTCCCGGGCGAACTGGCGGAAGACCAGCTGCGGCTCGATGCCGCAGGCGCGGGCGCCGGCTTCTTGAAGCAGGTGCGAAAAGAGTCCGATCCCGGCGCCGATGTCGAGGCATTCGGCGCCGGCCAGGGGCCGATGCCGGTCGGTCAGGGCCAGGCGCTCACCCAGTTGGCGACGGTTCCCCTTCAGTTTCCCCTCGATGAAATTCCAGGCGGTCACGTCGAGGGTTCGGGCTTCGTGCTCCGGGTCGTCGTCCGGCATGCTGTCCAGATGGCTGATGAAGTGAAAGTCGCAGGCCGCGCAGACGTGGAGGCAGGTCCCCTTCAGCTGGTAGCGGGGCTTCGCTGCCAGTTCGCCGCAGAGTTTGCAGCAGCAAAAATCGTAAGGTTCAGTCGTCATCAGAGTGATAGTCGGGGTTGGCGGCCAGACGCACCGCATCCATAAGGGCCGGGTGGTATAGGCTCACCAAGGGCTGCAGCCACTGGCCTTCCACCTGTGAGCGGAGGATCTCGACCCGGTAGCCGCCGGCCATGAAATAGTTCAGTTGCAGACTGGAGTCCCCCGCCGAGGAAGCGTCAAACACCTGGCTGATCGGGCGCATGCCGTAGCGTTTGTCGAAAGCGGCGGTGAGTTCGGCCATGCAGTGTTCAGCCTTTTCCGGTTCGCAGACGATTCTGAAGGCGACCTGGAAGAGGCGGTTCTGGTGAAAAAAATACCCGGGGGATGAAATTTCCACTCCCGAGACATGGGTTGAATCGACCGGCAGCTTGTATTTGGCAACCCGTTGGCCAGGATTGCGGTGTCCGCTGGCGACCAGGCCGGTGACGCAGGGTCCGGCTGTGCAGAGCATGCTGTCGCCGGGGGCGTCACCGAACCGTAGCCCGCTGAACACCGGTTCGGCAACCGGGGCGGTTTCCGCCAGCAACGAGAGCGGACAGAACAAAAACCATAGCACAACAAACACAATACGCATGACAGTGACCCTCCTTCACCCTGCGTGTGATCCGTTCCAAAACGGTAATGCAATAACTGCCAAATAAAATCAAATATGCCGGCTATTCTAACGCGGCCGGCCGTGCATGTAAATGCCGGATCTGTACTCTCTCGACGAAATTTTTCCTGCGCTGCTGTGCCGGCCGGGCTTTTCCGCTGGCGTCAATCGACGCTTTCTTCCCGGTTGCCGGCGAAAATTTCCTGTTCGCGAACGGTCCCTTTGGCCGTGTTCTGCCGGAGGTAGCTCCTGATCTGGTGTTGAATCATGCCGGAACCGCTTTGGCCCACGGCATCGGTCTGCTGCTCGATGACCAGTTCGAAACTAAAACGTCCGGCGGCTGTTTTCAGGGGGATGGTCCGGTTTGCAAAGGCCCAGCGGCCTAGATTCTCACTGGTAAAATCGGGAAAAATGGAGTCTTCGGGCTGCGGCTCGACCTGGTCGATCCTGGGGTGATCCTGGGGGGCCAGGTCGATACGATAGATGCGGTCCCAGGCGAGCAGATCGACGGCGTCGTCGAGACAGCGCATGCCGTGAACCTGGAACGGTTCGAGGGCGAATTGGCGGGGGGCGGAAATTCCCTGCTCCGGATCGAGCTCCAGCACAAAGAGCGTATGGCCTTGGCCCGGTATCGAGAGGCCGCTGAACTGGTAGGCCAGGTAGCCGGGGCCGCCGCAGAAGTAGCCGTCGCTGTCGGCCCGGGCGGAGCCGGTGGTAAAAAAGAGCGTGGACAGCAGCAGTCCGGCCGGAATCAGATGTTTAATGGCCGTTCCTGGATGGATCACGTTTATTCTCCTTGTCAATTCAGTTGCCGTTGGGAAAGCGGTGCGGCCGCCTGGACGGTACCTATTCCATGACGGCGCCGCCGGTTTTTCCACTATCATTATGGATATTGGCCGCCAATGCAATGGCATTGTTTTTCAAGCGGACGATTCCGCGTGGCGTCGCCGGCGGTATTAATGGTATGGTGCCGAAGATTGTTCGCCGACGGCGGACGCCGTGACCTGCCCCGTTGCCCGAAGGGACCGCCATGACCGACACCCCCCATGCTTTCCAGGCCCTGACCCCCGGCTTCGTCATGGACGCCGTCGAGAGCCGCGGCTTTCGCTGTGACTGCCGCACCTTCGCCCTCAACAGCTATGAAAACCGGGTCTACCAGGTCGGCATCGAAGACAGCGAGCCGCTGATCGCCAAGTTTTACCGGCCGCAGCGGTGGAGCGACGAACAGATCCTTGAAGAGCACCGGTTCTGCTTCGAACTCGCCGACCATGAGCTGCCGGTGGTGGCGCCGCTGTGTGACGAGGCGGGTCAGAGCCTGTTCCACTTCGGCGGCTTTCGCGTCGCCCTCTACCCCCGCAAGGGGGGGCATGCCCCCGAACTGGACAACCTCGACAACCTGCTGATTTTAGGCCGCCTGCTCGGCCGCATCCACCTGATCGGTGCGCTCCGTCCTTTCGAACATCGGCCAAGGCTCGATTGCCAAAGTTTCGGCCGAGACAGCGCGGCCCTGATCAGCGACCGTTTCATTCCGATCGAATACAAAAAAAGCTACGATATTCTCACCAATGAACTGCTCTCAGCTATCGAGGGCATCATGGAAGGAACCACCCTGCGCTACATCCGCACCCACGGCGACTGCCATGCCGGCAACATCCTCTGGCGCGACCAGGCCCCCCATTTTGTCGATTTCGATGACGCCCGCATGGCCCCGGCGGTGCAGGACCTGTGGATGATGCTCTCCGGCGACCGCGCCCGGCAGACCGCCCAGCTGGCAGAAATTGTCGAAGGCTACAGCGAATTCTGCGATTTCCGTCCGACCGAGTTGCGTCTGGTCGAGGCTCTGCGCACCCTGCGCATGCTTCACTACAGCGCCTGGCTGGCCCGGCGTTGGGACGATCCTGCTTTTCCCGTCCATTTTCCATGGTTCAACAGCGTACGCTATTGGGGTGAGCAGATTCTTCACCTGCGCGAACAATTGGCGGCTCTCGCCGAACCGCCGCTGCAGTTGATGTAGTCCCAGAGCCCAGCCACTACCGTCCGAGGAGATCGTCCGATGCGAATAGAAGCCGATGTGAAACTGGGATTCAAAAACGTTCTGATCCGGCCTAAACGTTCGACCCTCAAAAGCCGCGCCAATGTCAACCTCGAGCGCAGCTACACCTTTTTGCACAGCAGGAAAGTCTGGACCGGCGTACCGATCATCGCCGCCAACATGGATACTGTAGGTACCTTCGAGGCCGCCAGAAAGCTCGCCGGCTTCGGGCTGCTTACCGCAGTGCACAAGCATTACAGCATCGAGGAGTGGCGGACGTTTCTGGACGGCGAGCCGGACAGCATTTACAACCACCTGATGGTCAGCACCGGAACCTCCCCCGACGATTTCGACAAACTTGGCAAAATCATCGCGAATCATACGCAACTCCAGTTTATCTGTATCGACGTGGCCAACGGCTACGCAGAAGCCTTCGTCGATTTCGTTAAAGAAGTGCGCCAAACGTTTCCGGACAAAACCATCATAGCCGGAAACGTGGTCACGGGCGAGATGGTCGAAGAGCTGCTGCTCGGTGGCGCCGACGTGGTCAAGGTCGGTATCGGCCCCGGATCGGTCTGTACCACCCGGGTCAAGACTGGAGTTGGCTACCCCCAACTGTCGGCCGTCATCGAATGCGCCGACGCAGCTCACGGCCTCGGCGGTCGAATCATCTCCGACGGCGGTTGCGCCTGCCCTGGCGACGTCGCCAAGGCCTTTGGCGGCGGCGCCGATTTTGTCATGCTCGGCGGCATGCTCGCCGGACACGACGAGAGTGGCGGCCAGCTCATCGAACGGGGCGGTCAGCACTTCAAGCTTTTTTACGGGATGAGTTCGGCCACAGCCATGGAACAGTACGCAGGTGGTGTCGCCGAATATCGCTCCTCCGAAGGCAAGACCGTCGAGGTTCCCTATCGCGGGCCGATCGAGCCGACCATCCTCGATATCCTCGGAGGACTGCGCTCCGCCTGTACCTATGTGGGCGCCGGAGCCCTCAAGGAGCTGACCAAGCGCACCACCTTCATTCGGGTGATGGAACAGGAAAACCAGGTTTTTACGTGAAAAAAGGCGGGGGCTTGACTGAAATTGTAGTGTTTATTTTGGCAGTGGTGATTTTCACAATGGGGTCAGACCAAGGCAATCCGTTGATATCTGTGAAATGACGTCCCATAAATAGCGAATTTGTGATGCTATGGCCTGTTTTTGAGCTGTTTTTTAAATATGTTTAGCAATAATTACGATAGGTTGACTTGGTACGATCCCGGATGCGACTCACACGTGGTGCACTTGCAATTGAATTCACCGATTTTAATATTTTTGAAGGTTTTTCTACAGCCTCAACGGTCCAAGCTTAGCGGGATGGAGCTGGTTAGAAACCTTTACGCGAACCACCGACGTATCACCCAGTCCGCTTGAGCGCTTGGTTAGCCAATGTCAGATGGCCACACGTAGCTTTAAAATGGTTTTCTCCGGTCGGTTCATGGCCAAGTCGTATGTCGACTGGAGGTTGAGCCAGAACTCGGGAGTAGTCTCGAGGGATTGTGCCAGCAGCCAAGCTGTTTCCGAAGTGATACCCCGCTTGCCGCGCACGATTTCATTGATGCGCTGAACGGGAACCTTGATGTGCGCAGAGAAGGCCACCTGGCTGACGCCGAGCTCGTCGAGGAACTCTTCTTTCAGGATTCTCCCGGGATGTGTCGGTATGCGATTCGTTGGAATCATGGTGATTCTCCTTGTTCTTTCTTAGTGATAGTCGGCGAGACGCACTTCATAGGCGTTGCCATCTTGCCACCCAAAAATGATTCGCCATTGATCGTTGACCCGAATGCTGAACATGCCCGCAAGGTCGCCCTGTAACGTCTCCAGTCTGTTCCCTGGAGGAGAACGCAAGTCCAGCACGTCGTGTGCTGCATTGATCATGTCGAGTTTGTTGAGGGTTCGTTTGGTTATTTCCGGCGGCAATCGCCGCAAATCTTTGTTTGCGGTGCCGTGATACAACGCTTCTGTCAATTTATCGCCAAACGATGAAATCATGCAGTCGAACCCTCCAGAAACATTTTAACGCTTACACGGATACCGTGCAAGCGTTAAATAGAAATAAATGGATTGTTTTTGGCTGACGACCTTGGTCAGTGCTGCGGCCATTTGGTTCCCCGCGTCAGCGCCGCCGCGCTTCACCGCATCCACTCAAGGGCCTCAATCCTCAATGGAATGGGGCCGGACCAAGGCAAGCCATTGATATCTATGAAATCACGTCCCATAAATAGCCGTTTTCTGATGCTATGGCCTGATTTTCATGGAATGGGGAATGGGGTCGGACCAAGGCAAGCCATTGATATCTATGAAATCACGTCCCATAAATAGCGATTTCCTGATGCTATGGCCTGATTTTCAGGGCTGAAATTGCAGCCATAAATTTCATGTGGTTCGCGGAGGATGAAAGACTCTTCCTTCTCGACAACGGCACGCCCTCGCCCCCGCCCCCCAAGCAGCTCTCGGTTTTTCAACACGAAATCCTCACTCCCTACCGCAAGGCTCTTCGACCAGGCTTCATCCCGCTGGCGCAGTGCTGAGGTCAACGCTTCCTCGACCCATTCCCGGTGGGCTTGTGCCAACGCTGCCGGGCCGTTGACCTCAGCCGTTTCGGTTAAAGCATCGAGCGAAAGTATCGTGTTGCGGCGGCGCATTCCCTGTATCTCTTGATAACCGCCATGGGCCCATTCCGAAGGGTGCTTCACTGCGCCGGCCCGTACCATGTTCAAGTCGACGTACACGAGGCAGCGGCGCAGGTGCTCTCCCGACTCAATCGCGGTTGCATGGTAGCGATCTTCCCAGAAGGCCCCCTTGCGGCA
>NZ_JBFHGD010000017.1:0-27278 GCF_041583255.1 Trichloromonas sp.
GTACCGCACGTTCCATGGCAACCTTGGTCGCTTCACTGTCACCGGCGGCAACCGCCTCGCGAACCTGCTTAACGTAGGTGCGCATGGTTGAGCGAATGTGGGTGTTACGGGCGGTGCGGACCGCGCTTTGCTTGTTTCTCTTCAAGGCTGATTTGTGATTTGCCAATGTCTTATCCTCCAGTTGGTTGGTTTGTGATTAAATCTTGAACGGTTTATATCATTGGAAAATAACGCAGTCAAGTTAAAAGTATTCCAATGATCTCACTATTCCCGTTTAACATCAGCAGCTTAAGCAAAACCCACATTGAATTAATGCAAAATAATCCATTTTACGCATAGTTACGGGTGCCGAAACGCCAGCTGGATTAACCTGTCGGGGCCATTGCGGACTGACTCTGTGCGACGAGCTGATTAAGACATGTCAGAAAAAACGAACATATCCAGGGCAACAGGGGTGCTGGGAATTGCAACCTCGCTGAGCCGGGTTGCCGGTTTGGTCAGAGATATTGTCGTGGCCGCCCTGTTCGGGGCAGGATTCGGCACGGACGCTTTTTTTATGGCTTTCACGATCCCCAATCTGCTGCGGCGTTTTTTTGCCGAGGGGTCACTTACTGCGGCCTTTGTGCCAACCTATTCCGATATCTATCACAAGCAGGGGCAGGAAGAGGCCCAGAGGGTCGCGAACATCTGCCTGACGCTCCTCTTTGTTGTGATGATGTTGGTGACCCTGGTGGGGATCTGGGGTTCCCCCCTCGTCGTCAAGTGTATCGGTTTCGGTTTTGGTGCTGTGGAAGGCAAGCTGGCGCTGACCGATTACCTCAACCGGATCATGTTCCCCTATATCTTCTTTGTCAGCTTGCTGGCCTTGCTGACCGGGGTGTTCAATGTCATGGGGCACTATTTCGTCCCTGCCGTTTCCCCCCTGTTGCTCAACCTGAGCATGATTTTCTGTGCTCTTTTCATGCGCACCTGGTTTGATGTCAGCATAACCGCCCTGGCGGTCGGCGTCTTGATTGGCGGGGCCCTGCAGCTGGTTGTTCAGATTCCCGTGCTCTATCAGCAAAAAATCCGGTTACGGCCGGATTTCAATTTTTCGCACCCCAAGGTTAAGCGGATTGCCTGGCTGATGCTGCCCGGCATCGCCGGGGTTGCCATTTATCAAATCAACGTGGTGGTAACGCGCCTGCTGGCTTCTTTTTTGTCGGAGGGGAGCGTTTCGTATCTATATTACGGCCAGCGGCTGTTCGAATTCCCCCAGGGGATTTTCGTGGTCTCGCTGGCCCAGGCGGTGCTGCCGTCCATGAGCCGGCAGGTCGCAATCGGGGATGACCGCGGCTTCCGTGAATCACTCCGTTTCGCACTGATCCTTATCGCCCTGGTTACCATCCCCGCTTCAGTCGGACTCGTCCTTTGTGCCGAACCCATTTTCAGTCTTTTCTTCATGAAGGGGGCCTTTTCTTTCGACGACGTGCATCAAACCGCCCTGGCTCTGGCCGCCTACGCGCCCGGCCTCTTTTTTGTCGGCGTCAGCCGGGTGGTCGTACCGGCCTTTTATGCTCGCAAGGATACGCGCACCCCGGTGGTGATTTCCTTCTGGACCCTGCTCGTCAACGTTGCCCTGGGGCTGGTACTTATGCGTCCTTACGGCCATACCGGCCTGGCCTTAGCCCTGACATTGTCCTCTGTCTTCAACAGCCTTGTACTGATATGGGCCCTGCGCAGAAAAATGGGACGACTCGGTCTCGGTTCGGTGTCGTCCGCCCTGGCGAGGATCATTCCGGCGGCAGCCGTTATGGGCGTCGTGGTTAGGCTGCTGCTGGATTTAGCTCCATGGCAGGCCACGGGACAGGGATGGCTTAAAGGGGGCGTGCTTTTCGGGACGATCATGGTCAGCATGGCCGTTTACTTATCCTGCTGCTATTTGTTCAAGGTCCCACAGGCCAAAGAGGTTGTCGCCCTGCTGAAAAGGAAAGTTCTGCGACGATGACCACGAATTGTTACAGTCATTGCCTGTTGCCGACCCCGATAGGCCAGGTCGGCGTGATAGCCTCCGGGAATGGCCTTGTTGAGGTCATGATCGGCCGAAGCCTTGAAGAGCTTGCCCAGGCGATCAACCGCAAATATCCGACCTCGGTGACAGTTGGCGACAGCGTGGCTGTCAAGGCCTGTTTGCAGTTGGCTGAGTATTTCAACGGCCAGCGCAGGGTTTTTGACCTGCGGATAGATTTTTCCCATCGTCGTGACTTTACTTTGTCTATTTTGCAAGAACTGGCCCGTGTGCCCTTCGGGGAAATCCTGACCTACGGGGAACTGGCCAGGCGCGCCGGATTTCCCGGCAGGGCCCGGGCGGCAGGGCAGGTCATGGCAACCAACCTGCTTCCCTTGATCCTTCCGTGCCACAGGGTCGTTGGTCATGGCGGACGGTTGACTGGGTATTCTGGCGGGGAGGGGATTAAAACCAAGCGCTGGCTGCTCGATTTTGAAAATTGCCTGATGAAAAATATGTGATGACGACTGAAAAGTGCTTGACAATGTTCGGGCCATTTTGTTAGAAGTACTGAGTTTACGGTTGTAGGCACGTAGCTCAGTGGGAGAGCACTACCTTGACACGGTAGGGGTCGACGGTTCAATCCCGTCCGTGCCTACCAATTACCGACAACCGATTACACTGATTGAGGCATCCCCGGATGCCTCTTTTCATTCGTGGAGACCATGATGAGCCAGGTTCAACTGGAACTGCCGGATGGTTCAGTAAAAGAATTCGCATCAGGGAGCACCCCCCAGGATGTGGCCAGATCGATTGGTGAAGGTCTCGCCCGCCAGTCCGTGGCGGCCCGCCTGAACGGACGCAACGTAGACCTTTCCGTTCCGATTGTCGAAGACTGCCGCATCGAACTGATTACCCTGAATTCGCCCGAGGGGCTCGACATCTACCGCCACACCGCGGCGCACCTGATGGCCCATGCCGTCAAGTCTCTGTACGGTGATGACGTTCAGGTAACCATCGGGCCGTCCATTGAAAACGGCTTTTATTACGATTTCTACAGCACCAAGCAGACCTTCTCTCCGGAAATGTTCGATGTTATCGAAAAGAAGATGGAAGAGCTGGCTGCCGCGGATCTGCCTATTGTTCGCGAGGAAATGACTCGCGATGAAGCGATTTCCCTGTTCCGGGGGATGGGCGAGAGCTACAAGGTCCAGCTGATTGAGGACCTGCCGGACGGCACGGTGTCCCTTTATCGGCAGGGGGATTTTGTCGATCTCTGCCGCGGACCGCACCTGCCGACCACCAAGCTGATCAAGGCGTTCAAGCTGACCGGCGTGGCCGGTGCCTATTGGCGTGGCAGCGAGAAAAATGCCATGCTGCAGCGCATCTATGCCACCGCCTTTCCGGACAGGAAGGTGCTCAAGGCTTACCTGGAAAAGCTTGAGGAAGCCCGCAAACGCGATCATCGCAAGCTGGGGCGCGAACTGGATCTCTTCTCCTTCAGTGATGAGGCTGGTGCCGGCCTGGTCATCTGGCATCCCAAGGGGGCCCTGCTGCGGACCCTGCTCGAGGATTTCGAGCGCCGTGAACACCTCCGGCGGGGTTACGATATCGTCATGGGGCCGCAGATTCTGCGAACCGAGCTCTGGAAAACTTCCGGTCATTATGAAAACTACCGGGAGAATATGTATTTTACCGAGATTGACGAGCAGAGCTATGGCGTCAAGCCGATGAACTGCCTGGCTCACATGCTCATCTACAAGTCGAAAATGCGCTCCTACCGCGACCTGCCGCTGCGCTATTTCGAGCTTGGGACGGTGCATCGGCACGAAAAATCCGGGGTATTGCACGGCCTGCTGCGGGTGCGCGGTTTCACCCAGGATGACGCGCATATCCTCTGCGCCCCCGAACAGCTCGACGCCGAGATCAAGGGCGTCCTCAAGTTTGTTCAGGACGTCATGGGGATTTTCGGCTTCGAGTACGAGATGGAAATCTCGACCCGCCCGGAAAAATCGATCGGCAGTGATGCCGATTGGGAGCGGGCAACCAAGGCACTGATGGCGGCTCTTGAGGATTCTGGCCTGCCCTTTGAGGTCAATGAAGGTGACGGCGCATTTTATGGGCCGAAGATCGATATCAAGCTCAAGGATGCCCTTGACAGAAGATGGCAGTGTGCTACAATCCAGTGCGATTTTACCCTGCCAGAACGCTTTGATCTCACCTATGTCGGGAGTGACGGCGAGAAACATCGACCGGTCATGGTGCACCGCGTCATTCTGGGTGCCATTGAGCGTTTTGTCGGTGTTCTCATCGAACACTTTGCCGGAAACTTCCCCCTCTGGATATCTCCGGTTCAGGCTGTCATCATCAATGTCACCGACAATCAGGCTGATTACGTCGGGCAGGTGTATGAAAAACTGCTCGCGGGTGGTGTCCGGATAAAGAAGGATCTTCGTAACGAAAAGCTGGGCTTTAAAATCAGGGAAGCTCAGATGGAAAAAATACCGTACATGCTTGTCGTTGGTGATCGGGAAATGGAAGGCGGCCTGGTGGCCCCGCGGGATAGAACCGGCAAAACCCTGGATCCGATGACTCCAGAACAGTTTGTTCAGTTCGTCCAGGATGAGTGCAAACTATACCATTAGGAGGTGGTACCATAGCTAAGCCAGAAACCAACATCAACCGGGCCATTCGTGCCAGGGAAGTCAGGGTTGTCGACGACGAGGGTGGACAGCTCGGGATCCTGAGCATCGAAGAGGCTTTGGTCGCCGCCCAGGAGCGCGGTCTCGATCTCGTGGAAGTTTCCCCCAACGCTGTGCCGCCGGTATGCCGGATCATGGATTACGGCAAGTACAAGTACCAGGCGAGCAAGAAGGCTGCGGAAGCCAAGAAAAATACGGCCCGGGTTGAGCTAAAAGAAGTTAAGATGCGGCCCAAGACCGAGGACCATGACTTCCAGTTCAAGCTCAAGCATGCCCGCCGCTTTCTTGAAGAAGGGAACAAGGTCAAGATCACGGTCATGTTCCGCGGCCGTGAAGTGACCCATCCTGAATTCGGCCGCCGACTGCTCGAAAAGGTGACGGAAGCTATTCAGGATATCGGCGTGGTCGAGACGACCCCGCGCATGATGGGGCGCTTCATGTCGATGGTAATCACCCCGAAAAAATAACCGGCTGTCAAAGGTTCGCTCCCGTCAGTGCGGCGGTCGAACCGCAATACAATAAAAGGAGATGGCGTCATGCCTAAAATCAAAACCAACCGTGGGGCTGCCAAGCGGTTCCGCAAGACTGGCGCCGGCAACATCCGTCGCAACAAGGCTTACACAAGCCACATCCTCACCAAGAAATCGACCAAGCGCAAGCGTGAGCTGCGTCAGTCAACTCTGGTGCACAAGGCGGATGCCGGCAACATCAGTCGCCTGATTCCTTATCTGTAACAGGATAGAGAACCAGATTCGGCTTAAGTCCGTGAACTGAGGGGAAAATAGTCTCCCCCTTCAGATCCGGCAGCGGCTCTGCCGCTTATTTGAGTAAAAAACAAGGAGAAAGACATGCCGAGAGTAAAAAGAGGATTTAAAGCGAGACGCAGAAGAAACAAGGTCCTGAAGCTGGCTAAAGGCTTCCGGGGCGCCCGCGGCAAATTGTTCCGCAGCGCGACCGAGGCCGTCGATCGCGCACTCAATTACGCCTTTCGTGACCGTCGCGTCAAGAAAAGGGACTTCCGGGCCCTCTGGATTGCCCGTATCAATGCGGCATCCCGGGACAACGGCCTGTCGTACAGTCGCCTGGTTTTCGGTCTGAAAAAGGCTGAAATCGGTCTCGACCGCAAGGTTCTGGCGCAGCTTGCTGTGACGGATCCGGCCGGGTTCAGCGCTGTCGTGGCAAAAGCCAAAGCCCAGCTGTAGAATGCAGATCGAAAAGAGAGATGAGGGGCAACCTCATCTCTCTTTTTTCTCGTGAGTAATCTGGCGATGGAGGCCTTTCCGGTTTCCATCGTTTTATTATAATGGATCGGAGCGGTTATGAAGGAAAAGCTGCAGGCGATGCTGGATGCGGCTCGCGGAGCCGTGAACCAGGTTGACGCCGAAAAAAGCCTACAGGACGTCCGGGTTCAATACCTTGGCAAAAAGGGTGAGATGACCTCCATCATGAAAAGCATGGGAGGCCTGTCGCCTGAAGAGCGTCCGATCATTGGCGCCCTGGCCAATCAGGTCAAAGAAGAACTCGAGCAACTGATCGAAGCCCGCCAGAGCGAAATCCGTCAGGCTGAAATAGCGCGCCGCCTGAAAGAGGAAACCATCGATGTGACCCTTCCCGGGCGTGGCCGGTTTTCCGGATCCAAACATCCGATCACCCTGGTCACCGAAGAAATCGTCGAAATTTTCTCCTCACTCGGCTTCGGCGTTGCGGAGGGGCCTGAGGTCGAAAAGGATTTTTACAATTTCGAAGCTCTGAACATCCCCAAAGATCACCCGGCCAGGGACATGCAGGATACCTTTTATGTCTCCGAGGACATCGTACTGCGCACCCATACATCACCGGTCCAGATCCGCACCATGCTCCAGCATGCTCCACCGGTACGGATTATTGCTCCGGGTACGGTTTATCGGCGCGATTCCGATATCACTCTCAGCCCCATGTTTCATCAGATTGAAGGTTTCCTGGTTGATCACAAGGTGACCTTTGGCGACCTCAAGGGGATTTTGACTACCTTCATCAATCGTTTTTTCGGAGAAGGTGTCGGAGTTCGCTTCCGGCCGTCCTTTTTTCCGTTCACCGAGCCGAGCGCCGAAGTGGATATCCAGTGCGTCATCTGCGGCGGCAAGGGGTGTCGGGTCTGCAAAAACTCCGGCTGGCTCGAAATTCTCGGCAGCGGAATGATCGATCCTGAGGTCTTCAAATCGGTCAATTACGATCCTGAGGTCTACAGTGGGTTCGCCTTCGGCATGGGCCTGGAGCGGGTAGCCATGCTCAAGTATGGCGTTAACGACCTGCGTCTCTTCTTCGAAAACGACATTCGCTTCCTGAGGCAGTTCTAGGCTTAAAGCAATGCAGAATCGCAGACTTGTTTAGGATTTGCCGATAAAGGACATGAACAAATGATTGTTACTTATAACTGGCTCAAGCAATACGTTGATTTTGATTTTTCTCCCGAAGATCTTTCCCACCGCCTGACCATGGCCGGCCTTGAAGTCGACTCCATGGAAAAGCTCGGGGCAGGGCTTGATTCGGTGATCGTCGCCCGGCTTCTCGCTGTCGAAGCCCATCCTGAGGCCGATCGCCTGACGCTTTGCCAGGTCGATACCGGTTCGGAAACCATCCAGGTGGTCTGCGGAGCCAGGAACCATAAGGCCGGCGACCTGATTGCCCTGGCCCAGGTCGGTTCCGTGCTGCCCGGTGATTTTCAGATCAAAAAATCAAAAATCCGCGGCCAAGAGTCGTTCGGCATGCTTTGCTCCGAAAAAGAACTCGGGCTGGCAGAGGACGCCGAGGGGATCATGATCCTGCCGCCCGGTTTGCAGCTGGGGACCCCCGCATTCGAGGCCCTGGGCCTCAAGGATGTCCGCTATGAACTCGGACTGACTCCGAATCGTCCTGATTGCCTGAGTGTCGTCGGGGTGGCCCGCGAAGTTTCCGCAATGGCCGGAAAACCGTTGAAGCTGCCGGTACCGAAGGTCGTCGAAACGGGTGCGCCAATCGACCTTGAAACCTCGGTAACTATCGTTGAGCCCGAGTACTGTCCGCGCTACGCCGCCCGCCTGATTAAGGGGGTAAAGATCGGACCGTCGCCGGAATGGATGATCCGGCGCCTGGAATCGGTCGGCATGCGCTCGATCAACAATGTTGTCGATGTGACCAACTTCGTCCTGCTTGAACTCGGCCATCCTCTGCACGCCTTCGACTTCAATCTGTTGCGCGATCGACGTATCGTGATCAAGTCGGCGGCCGAGGGAGATCGATTCACCACCCTCGACAGTCAACCGCGGCAGCTGGGCAACTTTGATCTGACCATATGCGATGGGGAAGGGCCTGTTGCCCTGGCAGGGATCATGGGGGGAGAAAATTCGGAAATCAAGCCGGAAACCACCGACGTGCTGCTTGAAAGTGCCTACTTCAACCCCAACACCATCCGGCGGACCAGCAAACGTTTGGGCATTCATACTGAATCGTCCCACCGTTTCGAACGTGGCGCCGATGTGGACATGGTTCCCCTTGCCCTGGATCGGGCAGCGGAATTGATTCAGCAGCTGGCCGGCGGTACCATCGCCACCGGCCGCATTGACGCTTATCCTCGGCACCTGGCCAAGAAATCACTGTCACTTACGGCCTTGCGCACCAGTGAAGTTCTGGGTATGAATATTGATGCGATTGATATCAAGAAGCACCTCAGCGCCATCGGTTTCGAGGTGGCCTTTGCCCATGATCGCGAAGATGGCGCCCTCGCTGTAAAGGTTCCTGCGTTTCGCCCTGACATCGAGCGCGAGATCGACCTGATCGAGGAAGTGGCGCGACTCAATGGCTACGACAGCATCCCGGTTACCATGCCCGCAAGTCAGTTGATCTGCCATCAGGGGCCGTCCCACCAGCAGCAGGTTCGCAGCTTGCGCGACTACATGGTTGGATCCGGCTTCTCCGAAGTGATCAATTACTCTTTTGTTGCTGAAGCGAGCTGGGACCGCATCGCCCTGGCCGTCGATGACGGTCGCCGCAAGACGGTCCGGGTGCTCAATCCGTTGACCGAAGAACAGGCTGTCATGAGGACTTCCCTGGTTCCGAGTGTACTCGATACGATAGCGCGCAATCTTTCCTACCGGAATAACGATCTGCAGATTTTTGAGCTCAGGCCGGTATTTCATGCCGCCGAAGGCAGTGAGTTGCCGGTGGAAAAGTTGCGGCTCACCGCCTGCATGTGCGGACGCCGGTCGCCCGAAGGATGGAGCCAGGATCGCGCCGCCATCGATTATTACGACCTCAAAGGGGTGGTGGAGGCGATTCTTTCTCGGTTCAAGATTGCCGGCGTGCAGTGGGATGGCGACGAAACCGAAAACTTTCTGCATCCGGGAAAATCCTGCCGGCTTCGCTGCCAGGGGCAGACGCTAGGCACCCTGGGCGAAGTGCATCCGCAAATTCTTGAGACTTTTGAAATTGATCAGCCGGCTTACCTTCTGGACCTCGACCTTGCGGCACTCTTTGCCCTGGCCGGCGCACATCCCGGTTTCCGACCCCTGTCCCGCTACCCTGACGTCTACCGGGACAGTGCCTTCCTGATCGATGACGATGTCACCGCGGCCCGAGTTTTTGAGGTTCTTGGGGGTATTAAAAATAAAAACCTCGAAGAGGTGGTACTCTTTGATCTCTACCGTGGCAAGGGGGTTCCGGAGGGCAAAAAGAGCTTTGCGATCCGCGCTCGATACCGGTCTCTTGAAAAGACCCTTACCGATGATGAGATACAGTCCCTTCACGGCAAAATCGTGCGTGCGCTGCAAAAAAATATCGATGCGGAGATTCGCTAAAAAAAACCGGTTGATATGCTCAAAAGCATGTGCTATAAAAGTCCGTAAATTCAAGGACCTGTGTATTTTTTGTGCGGAGGAGACATGACCAAAGCGGACCTTATTGAAAATGTTTATCTTAAAACCGGCTTTTCCAAGAAGGAATCCGCTGAAATTGTCGAGATGGTTTTCGATATCATGAAAACCAATCTTGAGGATGGGGAGAAGATCAAGATTGCCGGTTTCGGTAATTTTGTCGTCAAGGAAAAGGCGACCCGCAGAGGTCGTAATCCCCAGACCGGTGACGAAATTGAAATCACCTCACGGCGTATTCTCACCTTCAAGCCCAGCCAGGTGCTGAAGGCCTCCATTAACGGGGAGGAATAGCGCCCACTTCACGGCCAGCGTGAAAACATGAACGCCGACATCCCCGACAAGCTATATTTTAAAATCGGCGAAGTTGCTGAACTGACCGGCGTAAAGCCACACGTTCTGCGCTATTGGGAGTCTGAATTCGCCGTTTTCCGTCCGACCAAGAGCCGAACGAATCAGCGTCTCTATCGACGCCGGGATATCGAGCTCGCCCTCACCATCAAAGACCTGCTGCATCGCCAGCGCCTGACTATTGCCGGCGCAAAAAAAATTCTCAGTTCAAAATCGACTGGAGGGGCAGGGGAGAATACCTCTCCTCTCCAGTCGGCTCACGACAGGCAACTGCTAGAGGAAATCCGGCGCGACCTGCTTCGTTTACGCAATACACTAGCTTCCCCACCTGACAAACACTGATCTCATTCACCCCGCATAGAGGTTTACTTGAGGATCCTTGTAACCAACGACGATGGCATCCTGTCAGCCGGGATTACCGCTCTGGCGCGGAGCTTGTCGGTTCTTGGCCAAGTGACCGTGGTTGCCCCTGACCGTGAACGCAGTGCCGTCGGTCATGCCCTGACGCTGCACTCCCCCTTGCGGGCCGAGGAGATTCGACCTGGCTTCATCGCGGTCGATGGGACGCCTACCGATTGTGTCCACCTGGGGATTCACGGCCTTCTCGATGCACGTCCTGACCTTGTCGTCTCCGGCATCAACAAAGGTGGCAACCTGGGCGACGACATCACTTATTCTGGTACCGTTTCCGCTGCCATGGAGGCAACCCTGATGGGTGTGCCGGCCTTTGCCGTTTCACTGGTCGGCGACTCATTCAATGAAGAGGATTTTACCGGGGCGGCAAACTTCGCCGCCCATCTGGCTGCGATCGTTACCAAAAACACGTTGCCCATCGATACCTTTTTCAACGTCAACGTCCCCGCAGGCGTTCCTCACGGCGTCCGGATGACCCGGCAGGGCAAGCGGATATATGAGGATGTGGTGACCGAAAAAAGAGACCCGCGGGGACGCAAATATTACTGGATCGGCGGCGGTGAACTCGGGTTTCACGACACCGAGGGGACGGATTTCAATGCGATACACGCCGGCTATATCTCGATAACGCCATTGCATCTTGATCTGACTAACTATCGGTCTTTTCAGACACTGTCGGGCTGGGGGCTCGAGAACATACAGACAGGTTCGTTTGGGGAGGAGACCGAATAATGGACTATTCTATTGCCCGCCGCAATATGGTCGAGCGGCAGGTGCGGGCCAAAGGCGTGAGCGATGACCGCGTGCTCGAAATCATGCGCCAGATTCCGCGGCATCTTTTTGTCGAGGAGGCTTTTCAGGGCCAGGCCTATGGAGACTTCCCCCTGCCTATCGGTGAAAAACAGACGATTTCCCAGCCCTACATGGTCGGTTTGATGACCGAATCGCTGCAGCTCAAGGGGGGGGAGAAGGTTCTTGAAATCGGTACCGGTTCCGGATATCAGGCGGCCGTCCTGTGCAAAATCGCCGGCCGGGTTTATTCGGTCGAACGAATCTCCTCGCTGGCCCGTCGTGCTCGAAAAATTCTGGATTCCATCGGCTGCGGCACGGTTAACATCAAGGTCACTGATGGCACCTTCGGTTGGGAAGAAATTGCACCTTTCGATGCGATCATGGTGACAGCGGGCGCTCCATCGATTCCGGCAAATTACTTGAAACAACTGGCGGTTGGTGGTCGCCTCGTAATCCCGGTTGGCGACCGGGGCGTTCAGGTGCTTAAACGGGTGACCCGAACCGGTGAAGACAGCTTTACCGAAGAAAACCTGGTTGCCTGCAAATTTGTGCCATTATTAGGGAAACTTGGCTGGAATGAAGAGGGCTGCTGACGATGAAAATGCTGCGTCGACTGTATGACTGGGTTCTGCACTGGGCCGCTACTCCTTACGGTGCTCCGGCCCTTTTTCTGCTGGCGTTTGCCGAATCCTCTTTCTTTCCCATCCCGCCCGATGTGCTGCTGCTGGCCTTGTGCATCTCCATTCCAGCCCGTTCTTTCAAGTATGCATTGATTGCCTCGGTCGGCTCGGTTCTGGGCGGAGTCGCCGGATATGGGATCGGAATCAGCCTGTGGGGCGTTCTTTCCGAGTTTTTTTATCGTTATGTTCCGGGCTTCACGGTGCAAACTTTCGATCATGTTCAGCACCTGTTCGCCACCTATGATTTCTGGACTGTTTTTACCGCTGGCTTTACCCCAATCCCCTATAAGGTGATTACCATCGGTGCGGGTGTTTTTGAAATCAACTTCGCCATTTTCCTGCTGGCTTCAGCGGTCGGACGCAGTCTCAGATTTTTTCTGGTTGCCGGGCTGATTTATAAATATGGTCCGACCGTTCGCGATTTTATCGAAAAGTACTTCAACATGCTGACACTGGCATTCATGATTCTCCTGATCGGAGGTTTTGTCCTCATCAAATACATATTCTGAATTCAGGATATTTTCTTCTGCAAGTTGACGGTTCAACATTGATTCAGCTAGTTTAGTAATGTCTGCTTGCTTCTGATCTGCCAACGGAATCTTCATGCTGATTCATCCGGTCGTTGTCGCCAGCCTATTCGTGACCCTGCTTTCGGGGTGCTCGTCCCCGCAGGGAGTCTATCACCCTGTAGCAGAGGGGCAGACCCTCTACCGGATCAGTCGGACCTATGGCGTCGAGCCCGATTATTTGGCGCGCGTCAACGGTGTCAGCGACCCGACTCAACTCAGGGCCGGCCAGCTCCTGTTCGTGCCAGGCGCCACCCACCTCAAGCCAGTCTCCTCGACCGTCACCACCAAAACACCGTTGCCAAAGGTCGCGCCGCCGCCAAAACCGGCTCCAGTCCCCCCGGTAACGGTTTCGAAATCCGCATCACACCCATCCCACCCCCCTTCTTCAAGGACGACCACAAAGACCCCGTCGCCTGCCAAAGGGAAATTCATTTACCCGGTCAAGGGTAAAATCGTCAAGACTTTTGGCGAGAAACGAGGTGAGATCAACCGCGGGATAGAGCTTGCGGCCCCCCAGGGTGCGCCAATCGTTTCGGCGGCGGCGGGTCGGGTTATTTACAGCGGCAACGGCGTCAAGGGGTATGGCAATCTGATTATTCTCAAGCATGATGACTCCTATTATACCGTATATGGATTCAACTCAAAAAACCTCGTACCCACCGGAGCCTTTGTCAGCAAGGGAGAAAAAATAGCGCTTTGCGGCACCCCTCCGAGTGGAGGGGTCTCGAGGCTTCATTTTGAAATCCGGCATGGCAAGGACGCTGTAAATCCAATTTTTTACTTGCCTTAATCTGAAGCCTCTCTTAGACTTCCATGAAATTTATGACCAATTCGATGATCGGAGGACCTCAGTGATTGACGAAATATACGATTTTGAAGATATGGATCTCGATACAGAAGCTGCCGATGATACCGATGTAGATGCGGAAGATTCCGAAGCCGAGGAGGAGCAGGAGGAGGAGGTCGATCGCGGAAGCGATGACCATTCCGACGACGCCATCAAGCTTTATCTGAAAGAAATCCAGAAAACCACCCTGTTGACCGCCGAGGACGAAAGGAACCTGGCCCGAAAGATCAGCCAGGGAGACGAAGCGGCGCGCAATCGGATGATCGAAAGCAATCTGCGCCTCGTGGTCAAGATCGCCAAGCGCTACATGAATCGCGGTTTGCCATTTCTCGATCTGATCGAAGAAGGGAACCTCGGGCTCATCAAGGCGGTAGAGCGATTCAAGCTCAGCAAGGAATGTCGTTTTTCCACCTACGCCACCTGGTGGATCCGCCAGTCCATCGAACGTGCACTGGTCAATCAGAGCCGGACGATTCGCCTGCCGGTTCACGTTTCCGATGATATCAACAAACTGATCAAGATTAGTCGGGAACTGGTTCACAAGTTCAACCGTGAACCGCATATCCATGAAATCGCCGAGGCAATGGGAGTCGAAAACAGTTATATCCGGCGCCTGATGGTGCTGGTCAAGAAAACTTATTCGATCGAGCACCCGATGGGCGAAAACAACGATTACAGCCTGATAGATACGATCGAGGACCCGACCGCCGTAGACCCTTCCGGGCTGATTGAAGACCTCAACAAGTATGCCCTGGTTTCAGAATGGCTCGACAGTCTCGGTGATAACGAAAGAGAAATTCTCACGTTGCGCTTCGGGTTGGATGACCGCGAACCGCAGACGCTGGACACTATTGGGCGCAGTTTTGGCGTTACCCGCGAGAGAATTCGCCAGATTGAGGCCAAAAGCCTGGAAAAACTAAGAAAAATAAGAAGTGATCACCAGGCTTCCGGGCGCCTGGCCACGCAGGAAGATGACTGATTCTCGACGGATCAGCATTAAGATAATGAATTGAAGGAGACCGTAGTGGATGAACTGAAAAAAATTATTCGTGACATACCGGATTTCCCTAAAAAAGGCATCGTCTTCAAGGATATCACAACGCTTCTTTCCGACCCCAAGAGCTTTCACCGGATGATCGACCTGATCGCCCATCGCTATGTCGGCGAGCATATCGATCAGATCGTCGGTGTCGAGGCCCGAGGTTTCATTCTCGGCGCCGCCCTGGCATACAAGCTTGGAACCGGCATAACCCTGGTACGCAAGCCGGGTAAGCTGCCTTACAAGACCAAAAAGAAAACCTATCAACTCGAATACGGAACCGACACCCTCGAAATTCATTTGGACGCCTTCAAACCAGGCGACCGGGTAATCGTTGCCGACGATCTGCTGGCAACCGGCGGCACGGTTGCAGCCGTAGTCGATCTGGTTGAAGAACTTGGCGCCGAAGTCGTCGAGTGCGCCTTCATGGCTGAACTTGAGTTCCTCGAAGGACGCAAGCGCCTGCCTGATCACAAGGTGTTCAGTCTGCTTAAATTCTGACTTGGAAGGCTGCGGGGCTTGCAAATGCGTTCCCGTTGCGTTATAAATACCGACCTTCGGCCCCGTAGCTCAGCAGGATAGAGCAACCGCCTCCTAAGCGGTAGGTCGTGCGTTCGAATCGCGCCGGGGCCGCCATTAAAAACAAAGGGTTAGGTATTAATGCCTAACCCTTTTCGTTTACCGGTATACTCTGGGCATAACCCTTTCGTTCACTAGGGGCTGTCAACCTCAGGGTATAAACCTTTTTTTGCAGTATAGTTTATCCGCGTCACCACGTTCAAAGTTTGTCAGAACCCACATTTTCAATGGTTAGTTCGTTACGCATAAGAGCGACCTAAAGCAATCAATCGCAGGCATCTGCCAATGGTCAGGGGTTATGTTATGCGATTAAATTGCCCTTGAATCAAAGGACCAAGGCAAGAAGGAGAAGAATCAATGGCCGTTGTTGAAATCAGCGTCACTCCGCTGGGAACCACTTCGCCTGGAGTTTCGTCGTACGTCGCCGGCTGTCTGCAGATTGTCGAGGCCAGCGGGCTCAAGCATCAGCTGACCCCCATGGGGACTGTCATTGAGGGGGATTTAGACGATATCCTGCGGGTTGTACGTTCCATGCACGAATCCCCTTTCAGGATCGGCGCAATGCGGGTCTCGACCCTGATCAAGATTGATGACCGGCGCGACCGGGCTGAACACACCATGGCCGGCAAAATCAAATCCGTGGAGACAAAACGGAAAAGCTGAAATATTCTCGCGGTCCTGATATCGTAGCAGCCGGCACAGAAACGGTATGAATCAATGTTTTTTTCTCCTTGACAGGCAAAGGTCGATTTGATATCAATACCGGGCCTTAAGCGGCAGAGAATAAATGACAATCCGGCCCCGTCGCCAAGTGGTAAGGCAGAGGTCTGCAAAACCTCCATCACCCGTTCAAATCGGGTCGGGGCCTCCATTATCAAAGAAAAGCCAACCTGGCCACAGGTTGGCTTTTCTTTCTTACAGGGGGTCTGATGCTGTTGCTTGCCCCGCAAATTCTTTTCCTGTTCGTTCTTCTCGGCTCCCTGGCCGGTCTGCTGGCTGGCCTGCTCGGCATCGGCGGCGGCATCATCCTGGTACCGCTCTTTCTCTGGGTCTTCAAGTACGCCGGCTTTTCCCCCGAAATCACCGTCCATGCCGCTTTCGGCACCAGCCTCTGCATTATCATTCCCACGGCCATCAGCAGCACGCTTGGTCATCGTAAAAGAGGGAACGTCGACTGGCACCACATCCTTCGCCTGGCTCTTGGCGGGATCGGCGGGGCCCTGGTTGGCGGCTCCCTGGCTGCGGCTCTGTCCGGTGACTGGCTGAAAATATTTTTCGGCCTGATGCAGATCCTTGTGGCATTCAAGCTGGTTTTTTTTCAACCCCACCTGCCACCTGAACGTACCGGGCTGCTCCCTGCCAGTCAACTCCTTGCTGTCGGCTTTGCAGGCGGGGCGTTTTCGGCATTTTTCGGTGTTGGCGGCGGGGTCATCGCCGTCCCCCTGATGCTGATCATTCTGCAGCTGCCTATTCATCTGGCCGTTGGAAACTCCAGCGCTCTGATCGTTGTGTCATCGATTTTCGGTATGCTTTCTTACGTCTACCATGGCTGGAATCTGCCGAACCTCCCCCCTTACTCCCTGGGCTATGTCAATGTCCTGGTGGCAGCCCTGGTTGCACCCTTCACCATCGTTTTTGCCCGCGTGGGAGTCAAGCTGACCGGTCGCCTAAGTCATGCTAAACTGATAAAAATTTTCGCCCTTGTATTAACCCTGGTTGGAGCCAGGATCATTTTCAATACGCTCTTTTTCTGAAGGGGGAGGTGAGGATGAACAGGATGCCTGCCGTAGCCGGCCAGTTTTACCCCGGAAAGCCAGCTGACCTTCTCCGGGAGGTCGAGAACTATACCGCCGTTCCCGCCGAAAGAACAGCAGCACTCGGTGTTGTCGTTCCGCATGCCGGCTACCTCTATTCCGGCGCCATCGCCGGAAAAACCTTTGCGCGTGTCCACATCCCCCGAAAAGTCATCATCCTCGGACCCAATCATCATGGCGTGGGCCCTGCCGCTTCCGTCTACGCAGCAGGGGCCTGGCAAACCCCGCTCGGGATGATGCCGATTGATGCGCCACTTGCCGGCGCTATCCTGGCCAAATGCCCGGGGACGACGGCGGATATGTCGGCGCACCGGCTGGAACATTCCCTGGAAGTCCAGGTCCCCTTTCTGCAGGTTTTGACACCGGAATGTTCCATCGTACCGATCTGCCTTGGTCGACTTGCGCTCACAGAACTGCTGCTCCTCGGGGAGCACCTTGGTCGGGTACTGACGCAATTTCCGGAAGAGGTCTTGATCGTGGCCAGTTCGGACATGACCCACTACGAAGCCGGAGCCGTGGCCCGCGAAAAAGACCAGCGTGCGCTGAAATGCATCCTTGATCTCGACCCCGAAGGACTCTACCGCACGGTCCGCGATGGCCGCATCAGCATGTGCGGCGTGATTCCCGTGGTGGTCATGCTGGCAGCGACCCTGCAAAAAGGGGCGCGCAGCGCCACGCTGGTTCATTACGGCAATTCGGGTGATATCACCGGCGACCAGTCCGAAGTGGTCGGCTACGCCGGTGTGATCGTCGTGTGATTGGCCGATTCCGGGCAAATATCCCTTGTCAACCACCGGTCAATACAGTATAAAAAATCGGGTCGCCGTTGAGCGACCCTTTCTTTTGGATCCGTACCTACAGATTGCCCAGGAGCTATCGATGTCTGACCTGCGTGTTCGCTTTGCCCCCAGCCCGACCGGCTATCTGCATATCGGCGGTGCCCGTACCGCCCTCTTCAATTACCTGCTGGCCCGCAAAGAAAGCGGGACGTTCATCCTGCGCATCGAGGACACCGATGTTGTCCGCTCAACCCAGGAATCGGTAGACGCGATTCTGCAGGCAATGGAATGGCTCGGTCTTTCATACGACGAAGGGCCTTTTTACCAGTCTGAGCGGTTTGATCTCTACCGCTGCAAGGTTCAGCAGTTGCTTGACAACGGACACGCCTATCGCTGCTACTGCAGCCAGGAAGAACTCGACGCCAAACGCGAAGCCGCCATGAAAACCGGGGGCAAGCCCAAATATGACGGGACCTGCCGCAACCGCAACGAGCCTCCGAATGCCGATGCGCCCTTTGTCGTTCGTTTCAAGTCGCCGCTTGAGGGGGAGACGACCTTTGTTGACCGCATCAAGGGCCCAATCACCTTTCGCAACGAAGAGCTTGACGACATCATCATTCAACGCAGCGACGGCACCCCGACCTACAATTTTGTCGTCGTGGTGGATGACGCCGAGATGGGCCTGACCCTGATCATCCGCGGTGACGACCATGTCAACAACACGCCACGGCAGATTCCCATTTGCCAGGCACTCGGTTATCCGGTTCCGCAATTCGCCCATGTCCCGATGATTCTCGGTGCGGACAAAAGCCGACTTTCCAAACGCCACGGCGCCACATCGGTGATGGCGTATCGCGACCTGGGCTACCTGCCCGAAGCGATGGTCAATTACCTGGTGCGGCTGGGCTGGTCTTTTGGCGACCAGGAAATTTTCTCGATGGATGAATTGGTGGATAAATTTTCCCTCGACAATGTCGGCAAGGCGGCCGGCGTGTTCAACCCCGAAAAACTCCTCTGGCTCAACGCCCATTACATCAAAAACGGTGATCCGGTTCGACTCGGAGAACTGCTCAGGGAGCACTTGGCGGTTATCGGGATCGATACCGCCAAAGGACCCGCCCTGCCGGCAGTTGTCAAGACCCTGCAGGAGCGCTCCCGCACCCTGGTCGAGATGGCCGAGGGCGCGACTTTCTATTTCAGAGATGAGGTCGAGTTTGATGAGGAGGCCGTCGCCAAGTTTCTGACTTCAGACAAGCAGTCGGTGCTGGAATGCCTTATTCGCCACCTGGAAGAATGCTCGGACTGGTCACACGACGGCATCGCGGCCGCCTTTCAGCAGGTCATGGATGAAACCGGCCTCAAGCTTGGCAAGATCGGTCCTTCGGTTCGCGTCGCCCTGGTCGGCGGCACTACCAGCCCCAGTATCTATGAAGTGGTAGAGGTGCTGGGGAAGGCCCCCAGTCTCAAACGCCTTAAAAAGGCTCTCGAAATTCTGAAATAATTACAAATCGACCCGGCGTGCCGTCAAGAACGCATGATCAAGAGGGGTCTTTTTCGCTATTAAGAAAACACATAAACACCGGCCGCATATAGCTTTTTTTGCGGCCGGTGTTTTTTTGAAATGGACGAAAAAAAAATCTATTGACAATGCTAATGGAAATGGTAATTTCCACTCGCCCAATCAAGGGACCAGCTATTTTACAGGCGTCACACCGGCAATGACCGTCGTCAGTTTTTCCAGAAAATTTCTTGCGATCCTTTTGCTTCTGGCTCTGTTTGGTGCCCGCATGGGTGCCGTGAGCTATACGGCTTTTATCGTTCCGTTGCAGGACTATATCGCCCAGACGGATTTCATAGCCGATGCTGACACCAAGCCCTTGATGGCTCATTTTAAAGCCAAAACACACGGCGCCGATATTCCCGTACCGTGCACCGAACTGGTTTATGTCGAAAAGGTTTTTGAAACTCCCGTCAAGTTTCCCCCTGTCACCGAAAAAGATTTGCCCGAAGGGTACGTGAAAATCTTTATCCCCCCCGCTTAGCCGTTCTTTCAGCGGCCCCCTGCGGCCGTAACCCCACCATTGCAGCCGATATCAGACAGCACAGAACCTTTGTGCCTGTATAGTTACGTAATTCAGGACACTTCAGCCGCATGTGCGGCAGTGTATATAACTTCATTTGAAAGGTATTAAAGATGAAAAAGAACATTTTCTGCTGGGCCCTGGTCATTGTCTGTTGTGCATTCTCCGCTGGCTGTGCAAAAAAGAGCAAAGTGGCTGAAAACCTCGACTCCCTGTCGAACACTTCTGAGGTTGTAGCTGATTCGGGCGACCGTTCCGGCCAGTCCGACACCAGCGGCCTTCGGGTCGGCAATGCACAGCTGGGTATGAAAGGAATCTACTTCGAGTTTGATTCCTACACCCTGTCCGAAGACTCCAAGCAGACCCTGCAGGCCAATGCCGAGTGGCTCAAAGCCAACCCGACCGCCAGCATCGTCATTGAAGGTCACACCGACGAGCGCGGCTCCGATGTCTACAACATGGCCCTGGGTGAGAACCGCGCCCGCAGCGCCAGCAACTACCTTGTTTCCCTTGGCGTTTCTGCCGAGCGCGTCCGCATCATCAGCTACGGCGAAGAGAAGCCGGCTGTCATGGGTCAGGGCGAAGGTGTCTGGTCGAAAAACCGTCGCGCCGAATTCATGTAAGCTGCAAAGCTGAAACAACAAAAAAAGGCCGGACCGCTATGGCGGTCCGGCCTTTTTTTTGTCTTTCAGTTAACTTGGAACATTACCCGAGAATCTGCTTGAGGTCTTGCTCGGCCGTGGTGATCGGACCGATGTTGAAATTTTCTACCAGGAAGTTGAGCACGTTCGGGGTAATGAACGCCGGCAGAGTCGGTCCCAGCTTGATGTTCTTGATCCCCAGGTGCAGCAGGGTCAGCAGGATGGCTACCGCCTTCTGCTCGTACCAGGAGAGGATCATCGACAGCGGCAGGTCGTTGACGTCGCACTTGAATGCCCCGGCGAGGGCGACGGCGATCTGGATGGCGCTGTAGGCGTCATTGCACTGGCCGACGTCGAGCAGGCGAGGGATGCCGCCGATGTCGCCGAAGTCGAGCTTGTTGAAGCGGTACTTGCCGCAGGCCAGGGTCAGGATGACGGTATCCTTGGGCGCTTTTTCGGCGAACTCGGTGTAGTAGTTACGTCCCGATTTGGCCCCGTCGCAGCCGCCGATCAGGAAGAAGTGCTTGATCTGGCCGGCCTTGACCGCGTCAATGACCTTGTCGGCAACGCCGAGAACCGCGTTGTGGCCGAAACCGGTGAGGATCTCCTTGCCGGGAGCGTCGGGGAAGCCGTCGCACTCGAGGGCTTTGTTGATGACCGCAGAGAAGTCCCAGCCGTCGACGTGCTTGACGTCAGGCCACTGCACCAGGCCCCAGGTAAAGAGACGGTCCTTGTAGCTGTCCGCCGGCCGCTGGATGCAGTTGGTGTTGAAGATGATCGCGCCGGGGAAGTTGACGAATTCCTTGGCCTGATCCTGCCAGGCACCGCCGAAATTGCCGGCCAGGTGGGCGTATTTTTTGAGGCCAGGGTAACCGTGGGCGGGGAGCATTTCACCGTGGGTGTAAATGTTGATCCCCTTGCCTTCGGTCTGGTTGAGCAGTTCCTCGAGCATTTTCAGGTCGTGACCGGTCACCAGGATGGCCTTGCCGGCCTTGGTGCCGAGCTGTACCGGGGTCGGAACCGGGTGGCCGTAAGCATCGGTATGGGCCTTGTTGAGCAGTTCCATGGTTACCAGGTTGATGCGGCCGCACTCCATCGCCAGGGTGACGAAATCCATGAGGCCGAGACTCTTGTCGAGGGTGGCGGCGAGGGCCTTGTGGGTAAAGGCGTAAATCTCGTCATTTTCGGCGCCGAGGATCAGGGCGTGGTCGGCGTAAGCCGCATAGCCCTTCATGCCGTAAACAAGCGTATCCTGCATCGACTGAACGTCGGGATCGATCGCCTCGCTCTTGACCCCGTGGGCTTCGCCCTGCTGGATCAGGCCGGCGGTGTCGGCCGCAGGCTGCCACTGGGCCGCTTGCGGGATCGCCCCGCTGACCGAACCGGCCAGGTTCTTGGCCTTGGTCAGAATAGTGCCGGATTTACGTAAAATCTTGGCGATCGCTTCGGCGTCAAAATCGACGTTGGTGACGGTGGTAAAAAGCCCTTCGATCATGAAACGATCGATTTCGGCGTCCTTTTTCCCGGCTTTGCGGGCTTCGTTGGCCCAGAATGCGATCCCCTTGAGACCGTAGACCAGCAGGTCCTGCAGGGCGGCCACCTCAGGTTTCTTGCCACAGACCCCGATTTTGCTGCAACCGCCGTTGGCGGCCTGCTCACACTGGTAACAAAACATGTTCATAGCTCCTTCTTTGGATAATGAGTTTTTTTGCTCCGACGACAACCCAAGCCACTGTAAAATACCCATGATACATCTCCTTTGGTGTCCACAATACCGATTGTTGATTAAAATTTCCCAAACAGGTGAAATTGCGCCCTCGGCTGTGTATAATTTCTTTGCCTTGTTGAACTCTACAATAACGGCATCGGTTCTCAACCCCCTTGACCGAAGTCAAAAAATCATTTTTTTATTTCAGGGGTATTTAATGGCAAACTACTGGCTGATGAAATCCGAACCGGGCTGCTTTTCATTCGACGATCTGCTGCAGGCTCCCGGGCAGACCACTTCATGGGACGGGGTGCGCAATTACCAGGCGCGAAACCTGATGCGCGATTCGGTTTCCATCGGCGACGGCGTTCTTTTTTATCACAGCAATATATCGGACCCGGTTATCGCGGGGACAGCCAGGGTGGTTAAAGGCGGATACCCGGATCACACCGCCCTCGATCCCCGGGGTGAGCATTTCGATCCCAAGGCGACGGCGCAAAACCCGATCTGGTACATGGTTGACATCCAGGCGGTAAGCGCACTCGCTAATCCGGTGACACGCAGCATGCTTAAAAACCATCCCGGCCTGGCCGACCTGGATGTCTTGAAAAAGGGCAACAGACTTTCCGTGCAGCCTGTATCTGAATGTCACTGGCGGATGATTCTCTCGCTGGGCGGGATGATTGCCGACGAGTGTCCCGTGCGGCGAAATAACCGCAAAAGTCACTAGGACCAACATACGCAAACTGGACGGATATATCGGAGACCACGATGAAAAAAATCGGAAAAGTTATTGGCATCTTTGCGGTAATCCTGGTTGGGCTGGTCATTGTTTTGACCGTTTTGGCGAAAATGTTGATTACCCCGGAGCGAGTTAAGGCACAGGTGCTCCCGTTGGCCCAGCAGGCCCTTCATCGCGAGGTCCAACTAGGCGACGTCGACGTCAGCCTCTTTTCAGGCATCGTGCTGAAGAATCTACTAATCAAGGAAAAATCCGGCGATGCAGCTTTTGTCGCCGCCGACCAGGTCGTGCTGCGTTACCAGTTCTGGCCTCTGCTGTTCATGCGGGTCGTGGTTGACGAGGTTCGCCTGGAAGCGCCGAAAATCACCGTCATCCGGCAGGCTGACGGCAAGTTTAACTTTTCCGACCTGGCCGGCGATCCGACAACGGCATCCGACGGTTCGCCTGCGCCGGTAGACGCAGGCGCCACCGAGCAGAAATCGATCGATCTGCTCGTTTCGAAGGTCGCCATTGCAGGTGGTGAGCTGCAGATTATCGATTATGCCATCAATGCCAAGGCGCCCTATCGTTACAAAATGAGCGATTTGACCGTGCAGGCCAGGGACATCTCACTGCAGCAGTCATTCCCCTTCGGTATGCGGGCCAGTCTCAACGGATCGCCTCTTGCCATTGACGGCAGCGCCAACCTGAAGAGCCGGTCGGGCCAGGTCAAACTTCAGCTCACCGATTTGGATGTGACGGCATTTTCTCCCTACCTCAGGGACAAGATACCCGGCAAGTTGGGTTCACTCAAAGTCAGTGCGGACCTGAATGCGGAAGGTGGAGCGGAATCACTGACGACCCGCGGCAAGGTAGATTTCCAGGACATCGATGTCACCCTGAATGCGTTGCCAGACGCCCCGTTCAAGAAGGCCTCACTCGCACTTGATTATGATGTCCAGGTTGACCTGGCCCGCACAATAATCATGATCGACAAGGCGAACGCCAACTTTAACGGAATAACACTTGACCTGTCCGGTCAGGTTGTCGATTATTCAAAATCACCCAAAGTAGATCTTGTTGCCGTGCTCAATGAACTCGATCTGCGTGCAGCCCTGGCCGCCGTCCCCCAGGAACTGGTCAGTCAAGTCAAGGGGCTCGACCCGGCCGGATCGGTTCGTGCCAAAGTCAACCTTGCGGGTTCCGTGGACAAACCGCTTTCACTGATCAAGACGGGTGAAGTGCACCTGTCCGGCATCCAGGCTTCCGCAGGCGGCATGCGTCCTACCTTGACCGGCATGCTTTCCCTGGCCGGGGACCAGGTGGCCGCCGACAAGCTCAAGCTGACCCTTGACAACAACACTGCCGATATTAATTTCAAGGCGTCCCATCTTTTTGCTAAACCGATCGTGGTTTCGAGCCTGGTGACTTCCGAGCGTTTCCTGCTCGATCCGTTGCTCAAGGCGGGGGCCGCAAGCACAGAAAAAGCCGGCGCATCAGGCAAAGCCCCCGGGAGAAACCAGGCTGAAGAAATAGGTCCTTTTGACCTGCCGATCAAGGCCGATGGGGAAGTGCGTATCGGCCAGACGGTCTACCAGGGACTCAATATCGATAATTTTCAGATGCGCTACCGACTGGTTGGCAATATTTTTACCATTGAAACGATGACCGGCAAGGTGGCTGGCGGAACCTTCAGCAAGACGGCCACCATCGATCTGGGCAAAAAGGGGCTGGCCTACAACGCCAAGCTCAATGTCACCAGCGTTCAGGCCGATCCGATTGTCCGGGTTTTTGCGCCAAAAGCTGCCGGAACGATCTTCGGCGGGCTTTCCCTTGAGGCCGACTTCGACGGCAAGGGAACCCTGCCCGAGGCGCTCCGCAAGAGCCTGTCGGGGAAGGGGGCACTGGTTTTGGCCGACGGTCGTTTGACCGGTTCCTCCCTGGTGCAGGGGCTGGCAGACTTTATCCGTCTCGATGAATTGCGCGACCTCAGCTTCAGCCAGGCCAAGGGAAGCTATACGATGAAAAGCGGCAAGATTCAAATGAACAGCGATTTTGCCGGTAAGGACGTAAGTATGTCCCCAACTGGAACCATTGGCCTTGATGGCGACCTCAATCTCAGTCTCGGGGCCCGTCTGTCGCCGGCATTGACAGCCAAGCTGGATCGAAAGGGGGAGGTGGCCCAGTTCTTCGTCGATCAGCAGGGATGGAGCGAGTTGCCGCTTAAGGTCGGCGGAACCATGTTTAAGCCCAAGTTCTCGTTCGACGCCTCTGCGGTTAAATCGAAGGTCACAGAAAAGGCTCAAAGCGAGCTGCAGAAAAAACTGGAAGAAAAAGTATTTGATAAACTGGATTCAAAGGTGGACGGAGACCAGGTCAAGGAACCGGCGAAACAAATACTCGACAAGGCCATCAAGGGATTGTTCGGAAAATAATAACTAACGGTTCTGAGCTGATAAAACCATCAAAAGTCAGGAGTTTGGCATGTCAGGAATTGAAAATTTCAGCGGGTTTGAAGTAATCCGGGCCGCTATGGAAGTCGAAAAACAGGGGAGACAATTCTACTCTGCCATGTCGACCAGGGCTCACAGCGAAATGGCCAGGGAAATTTTCTCCTTGCTGGCCCAGGACGAAATAGCGCATTTAACAACACTCGAAAACATGGTTCCCAAATACCAGGATGGCGCGTTCTGGGAAAACGAGGAGCTGTTTCTGCCGTACCTCCGGCGTTTTTCCTCTGAACGGGTCTTCCCGTCGCCAGAGCGGATAGAGGAGGTGCTCCGATCGAAGCAGGCCGATCTTCAATCGCTGGCCCTGGCCATCGAGGCAGAAGAAAAATTTGCCGAGTACTTCCGTCTGGCCGCAGCACAATGCTTGACCGCCGACGGTAAAGAGGCTTTTGCCTGGCTGGCCGCAGAAGAAGAGCGTCATGCAAAAATACTCAAGGACCGGCGGGAAAAACTGTCCGGCAAACCTTGAGCAACACACAGGGAAATCAGGGAGGATCACAAATGGCTGGCCCGGAAGGTGTCATTAAATTCAAACTATGTCACCTTTTTGACTCGCCACACCGATACGACCTGCTCGCTGAACTGATTGCCTGGCGCAGAATCCTCTTTCAACTGCAGTTAATTGGAGAGGACCCAATGCGTTACGACGGTTACGGGTTCGGTAATATCAGTCAAAGAGTTCCTCCCTTTGACGACCCTTCTTGCCGGCCTTTCATCATCACCGGAACCCAGACCGGTTCCTGCCGCTCGCTCGGGCCGGAACATTTCTCCACGGTGACAGGGTGCGTTCCTGAGCAGAACCGGGTCACCTCGACCGGGCCGATCAAGCCGTCTTCCGAAGCCATGACCCACGCGACGCTCTATGAAGTAGACTCGGAGTTGCGGGTGGTCATGCATGTCCACTCTCCGCATATCTGGAGTGCGGCAACCCGTCTCGGGCTGCCCGCAACAAGAGCAACCGCAGCCTACGGCACAACCGCAATGACCGATGCGGTTCGTGAGGTCATGAATCAAGCGCTGACCAGGGAACTGAGCCTATTCGTCATGGGAGGGCATGAAGACGGCGTTGTCTCCTTCGGTCGGACCGCTGAACAGGCCGGGCATGCCCTGATCAGCATTCTGGCCAAGGCATACCTGATCAGCTGAGCTTCTAGTTTCGCTCGTTACCCCGCCCGCATCCCCCTGTATTTTTTGGTCATTCCAGCGCCTCTTGGGACAGATTTTGCAACACACTCTAATGTAATGGGGATAACCTTATCGCCCGTTACTTAAAGTCGCAAAATAACGCACTTCGCAGGGCGGAATCTTCTGGATGTCAAAAAATTGTTCCAGCACAACATCATCAACCGTCAAAAGGTTGCCGCAGGGATACCCGGCAAAATATTTCATTTTATTCGTCGGCGTCTGGTCTCTTCTGATCCTTTCCTCTTTAGCCTGGGCCACCTGGACGACCCGATCCAACTTGAAAGAACTGGCCCTGGTGCAGGCTCGTGCCGTTTCCGGCAAGGATGTTCTCTATCGCCGCTGGGGCTCATCTTTTGGTGGCATCTATGTCAACCAGGCGACCGGAATAGCCCCCAATCCACTCCTGCAGAATCACCCTGACCGCGATCTCGAAACCCGTTCCGGCCTGAAACTGACCCTGGTCAACCCGGAGTACATGAGCCAGATGGTGTATGAGATGGAGGAACAGACCCTGGGAATCCGCACCGGGATGACCAGCCTGAATCCGCTAAATTCGCGCAACCAGCCTGATCATTGGGAAACGACAGCACTCGGGCAGCTTCAGGATGGAGCGACGGACGTTTCAGTCATCGAGGATCATCCTGAGGGGCGGATCTTGCGCCTGATAACCCCGCTGCACGCCGAGCAGGGCTGCATGCAGTGCCACAGGGAGCATGGATATGTCCTGGGTGAGGTCTGCGGAGGCCTGACTGTGCGGGTTCCGATGAAGCCCTATGAAGAGCAGGCCCGCAGTGATCTTTTCAATCTAGGGTTCACCCATGCCCTGATCTGGCTGTTCGGACAGATGGCAATCGGACTCGGGTTTCGCAAATTCACCGCATCCGAGCGGGCCCGCCGTCGGACAGAAAATGAACTCATTGAAGCCAAGCTTGCCGCAGAATCGGCGAGTCGGGCCAAGGGGGATTTCCTCGCCAATATGAGTCACGAAGTGCGAAC
>NZ_JBFHGD010000018.1:0-26494 GCF_041583255.1 Trichloromonas sp.
GGTTCAGCTGCAGGTCCACAACCCGGTAGACAGTGAGGCGCCGCATGTTGCCTTTGTCGGGATTGTTGATGGCATGACTGTCGGGAACAGGCTCACGGTGCGGGTTCAGGCCACCGATAATGAAAGCGTCAGTCGCGTCGAGCTCTATCTGGATGGGATGTTGCAGTCGGTTTCCAGCAACAGCTATCTGACGGCGAGATTGAATCCCCGCAAGCTGGCCGATGGCGGCCATACCCTGAAGGCTTTGGCGTATGATGCCGAGGGGAACGCCGGCGAGGCGACGGCGACGATTTATCGATAAGGTCAAAAAGGGACATTAAAAAGGGAGCCTGCTCGATAGTGGCTCCCTTTTTAATGGTTCTTTTGTTGTCCGTCAGTTGTTCTTCGCGCGCTTTCGGGACAGAAGCCCAAGCCCGACCAGCCCGACACTCAGCAGCACAAAGGTCGCCGGTTCGGGGACCAGAACGGGATTGCCGGTGGCCCATCCATTAAACAGTCCGGTAAGCTTCAAGCTTCCTTCCTGGTTGTCGCCGACGCGTTGCATGCGGACATAGACTTCGACCGGGATGGCTTGAACATTGTTAAAGTTCAGGGTCAGCGTCGCGGTGGTAAAATAGGGGGTTTTCTTGCCTGTTTTGTCGGCATTTAATGCATCTGGGATCGGATCAAGGTAGACCAGTTCCGAATTATACAGGGCGTTGTGGCTGCCATCCAGGGTGTTTACGACGGCCATGTCCAGAACAAAACCGTCAACTTTGGTTGTTTGGTCATATGGAATGTTACTTATTTTCCATATCCCTGAAGACTCCAGGTCGACCGTGGTCAGGGTGTTGCTCAAATATTGCTGTGCTTGCAGATCCCAGGAGTTCATGGCTGGTTTCGGTGATGCGAAATTAAAGCCGAAACCAACAACCCCTGGAATGTTCAGCAATGCTGGATTGCTCAGGGTCTCCAGTGGTGAGGTGTTTTCAAGAACAGCGGTCAGTTGATAATAAAAGTCTGTTGCTGACGTATAGACCTGCTTGATTGTCAGGTCCATGTGAATGCTGCCGACGCCGTTTGCATCAGCCCCCGAAAGGTCAAAGCTGAGGCTGGAAGAATAGGGGATCGCCCAACTGGTGTTGGTCAGCAAGCCGAGAGTTAATAGGGTTAATAGAAGCTTCTTCATTTCTGACACCCCCCAACATGCAGATAGTGCTTTTATGTAAACAGGTTGTAAGTGTTAATTAGCAAGATATGTGCCTTTCGTATATGCTCATTAAGTCAAGGGGTTGGCGCTGGAGAGGTGCCTGAGGCCTCAAGATGTTGTATGGAAAACCAGACGAGCTGTAAAGCTTATCGACAATCAGGTTGTTTGCCGCACTGTTAGCACCGGTATCTTTGAGCGGCGCACGACCCGTTCGGCGGTGCTGCCGACGATAACGTGTTCGATGCCGGTGCGGCCGTGGGTTCCCATGACGATGAGATCGCAGCCGGTGGATTCCGCTTTTTTGATGATCTTATCGAAGGGCTTGCCGATGACGATCTCGGTGACATAGGCGACGGCTTCACCGAACTTCTCCCGGCAGAACTCCTCCATGTCCTTGATCGCCTGGATTTCCACCTCTTTTTCAAAAATCCCGAAATGTTCCTGCTGGATCATGCTGCGGCGCGAGTCGGTCAGTTCGCCGATGACGTGGATGGCGTGGATCGAGGCGCCGGTGAGCCCGGCCAGGTAGCGGGCGTACTCTGCCGCCGGGGCCGAGCTCTCGGAAAAGTCGGTGGCGTAAAGGATCTTGGTAAACTTCTTCATGACAATGTCTCCTCGCTCATCAGGCAACGGCCGCGTTGGCCAGGTCGCGCTTGTTCTTGGTCTTCTGCAGATACCACACGATGGCGACCACGATGAGCCCGATGGTGTCGGTGACGACCGTCGGCCAGTAAAGCAGGATGGTGGCGGCTGCCAGCATCAGCCATTCGGGAAGGGTGGTGCGCCTAATCCAGAAGAGCATGGTCGTGGCCGAGAAGGCGATGGTGCCGAGGATGGCCGAGACGAAGGACGAAATAACCTTGGTTTTGGTGGCCCGGACCTCGCCGGTGACGATCGGGTCACCGGCATTGACCAGCCCGCCGCCCTGCACCAGGACATGGCTCACGTTGCCGTCCCGGTTGGCCATGACGTCGATAATTTCATCACCGACCATGACCTTGGCGATCAGGTCCCCCTTGATAAATTCATCCCCCTCCTTGACGTTGACCTTTACAACGGTAGCAAAGGGAACATCACCGTCAATCGCCGTCATCCGCACATCGATCGGCTTGGCTTGAAAGAGGATCGACGGGGTGAAGGCAAAGAGGACCGGCATGACATAGAGCAGCTTGGCGTACTTGAATGCGGTCCAGCCGGTCTTCCACGGGTCCGAGCCGGCGATGGCGGCCCCGGCATAGGCGGCGACGCAGACCGGCGGGGTGATGTTGGAATCCTGGCTGAGCCAGTAGACGATCATGTGGGCCGCCAGGATCGGCACGCCGAGGTCACCCAGCGG
Source organism: Trichloromonas sp. (assembly GCF_041583255.1). Taxonomy (NCBI): domain Bacteria; kingdom Pseudomonadati; phylum Thermodesulfobacteriota; class Desulfuromonadia; order Desulfuromonadales; family Trichloromonadaceae; genus Trichloromonas; species Trichloromonas sp. The sequence goes on from NZ_JBFHGD010000018.1 coordinate 2,526, forward strand.
CGGCACGGCAAGGACCGCGGTGATCAGGTAGGCGGCGGTGACCGGCACCCCCATGCCGAGCACCAGCGAGGCGAGAGCAACAAGGAAAAGCGCCATCAGCAGGTTGCCGCCGGCCAGCGAAATGATGATGTCGGAGAATTTCAAGCCGATGCCGGTCAGCGAGATGACGCCGACGATGACGCCGATGACGCCGAGGGTGGCGCCGATGACCAGGGTGTTGCGGGCGCCGACCTGGATCGCCTCCCAGATTTCCTTGATCCCCATGCGGGTTTCCGCCCGGAACCAGCTGATGACGATGCACGAAATGGTGGCCCAGAAGGCCGAGAAGCCGGGCGAACGCCCCATGATCATCAGCACGGTGATGATGATCAGCGGCAGGGCGAAGTAGCCGTCTTTCAGCAGCACTTTTTTCCAGTGGGGGAACTCTTCATCGACCAGCCCCTTGATCCCCATCTTCTTGGCTTCGAAGTGGATCATGCAGAAGACCGAAAAGAAGTAGAGCAGGGCCGGGAAGACCGAGATCATCATGATGGTGGCGTACGACGTTTCCGTCAGTTCTGCCATCAGGAAGCCGCCGGCTCCCATGACGGGCGGCAGGAACATGCCGCCGATCGAGGCGGAGGGTTCGATCGCCCCGGCTACATGGGGGCGAAAGCCCGCCCGTTTCATCAGCGGAATGGTGAAGGCGCCGGTGGAGACGGTATTGGCGATGGCGCTGCCTGAAACCGAGCCGAAAATGGCCGAAGCGATGACCGCCACCTTGGCCGGGCCGCCGGTGCTCCTGCCGGCGAGGGCCAGCGGCAGGTCGATAAAGAACTTGCCGGCGCCCGATTTCTGCAAAAAGGCGCCGAAGAAGATAAAGAGGATGACGTAGGTGGCCAGTACGCTGGCCATGACCCCGAAGACGCCGTTGGTGGTCAGGTAGAGCGAAGTGGCCAGGCGCTCGATACCGAAACCGCGGTGAGCGATGATTTCGGGGAAATGGGGGCCGAAATAGCCGTAGCAGAGCATGCCGACGCCGATCAGGGTCATCGACCAGCCCAAAACCCTTCGGCAGACTTCGAGGGAGATGAGGATGCCGGCGATGCTGATCATGGCGTCGAGGTCGGTTTCGGCGCCGGCCCGGTAGTTGAGAGCCTCGAATTCGCTGATCCAGTAATAGACGACCAAGCCTGAGGCGATCGCGAACAGGATGTCCGACGGGGCTGGAATCTGCGGCCAGCGCTTCATGCTGAAGGTATCGGCCGGCAGCAGCAGGGCGGCTATGGCAACGGACGCCAGGACCAGCCACCAGAGGCTGCCGAGTTGGCCGATGGCAGCCAGGCCGTGCTCGTTCCAGGCGTCGCCGAAGCTCAGCAGGCGGTTGTGGAAGGCGGTCGCGCTTTCGGAAAAGAAGAGGATGGCGGCGCTGCAGGAAATGATCGCCCCCAGTATCAGCCCGAGAATGACACGGATGCGGGTTTTGCCGGCCGGGTAGAGGAGGAAGACGAGGACGTAGGTGGCGAAGACGTAGACCCCGCGGTGATACTGGGTTGCCACTGCCTTGAGCCCGGCGGAATAGAAATAAAACAGGACCATTGCGGCACCGAGCAGGGCGACCACCCATTTCCAGAACCCGTCAGGCGTTCGGAAGGACTTGGAGTCCTTCTCCAGGAGTTTCTTCAGTTTTTCTTTTTCCGCGGGGTCGAGATCCTTGAGATCGTCGTCGAGTTCGTCAGCCATGTCGAAATCCTGTTGCTGGTGGGGCAAATGATGTGGCAGATGGACGAAACGGGGCCTTTCGGCCCCGCTTCGTGGCTGCGGAAATTCAACCGAAGAGAACGTTACTTGGCCTTCTGCCGCTCGCTGACGGTCAGGCCCTTTTCGGTCCAGAAGCTTTCAGCACCGGCGTGGAGCGGGGTGACGATGCCGCTGAGAGCGCCGTCAACAGTCATCTCCTTGGCGGTGCTCTTTACTTTGATCATGTAGGCGAGCCCTTCGGGCGAGTAGATGTCCTTGAGCGAGGCGTTGATGAGCCCTGCCTCGACATGTTTGCCGGTGACCCAGAGGGCCGAGTCCTGGAAGGTCAGCACCGGGGTGTCGATGCCGCTGTAGGTGCCGGCCGGGATGGTGATTTCGGCGTAGAAGGGGTACTCGTCAAAGAAGCCGGCGGCCTTGCCTGCTTCGACGGTGTCGAGAATCTTGATCTTGTTGCTGGCGGCAGCCTGGATGACCGAAGAGTTGGGGAAGCCGGCGAAGACCCAGACCGCGTCGATCAGCTTGTCGCCCATCGCGGAAACAGCTTCGCTGTAGCCGATGAACTGGGGCTGCATCTTGTCCCACAGGCCAAGGGCCTTGAAGTAGCGTTCGGCCGAGGCGGCAGCACCGGACCCGGCGCCGCCGACGGCGACTTTCTTCCCTACGAGGCCGGCGACAGCGGTGATGCCGCTATCTTCGAGCACCACCAGGTGGGCCGGAGCGCCGTAAAGGTAGGACATGGCCAGAACGTTCTCGTACTTGCGCTCGTCCTGGGGGAGTTTGCCGTTGCGGGCCAAAAAGAGGTCGCCCGAGTAGACGATGCCGAAGTCGGCATCACCGGAGTTGACCCGGCGCAGGTTCTCTACCGAACCTGCCGAAGCCATGTTGGATACTTCGACGTTGGGCATGTTTTTCGAGAGGCGGGTGGCGATGCCGTTGGAGAAGTACTGGAAGGTGCCGCCTTCCGGGCCGCCGGAGAAGGCCAGGCGGGTTTTGGCCGCATCGCTGACTCCAGGGCTCATAAGCATCGCCAGGGTCAAAGCCAGACAACTGAATACCGATAGGAACAGCCGTGAATGTTTCATTGTTGGTTTCCTCCGTCTTTAAGTAGGGGTTTCGTCGAACAACGTTTTAATTCTAGCGCGAAACTGGTTGATGTCAATCTGGGCCGCGGTCTCTTTGGTCTGCTTGTGCTGTTGCGCTAATGGATAATTGCTATCGCAATTAGGATGCCATTTTTATAAAGGTGTTTGTTTGTGCTGGGTTGGCGGGTCTGGAGGCGATTTTACGGCTCTGCGAGGCGGGTTTCGTGTTTTATTTGCGGCCAAAAACAGCCACAATGGGTTTCTTTTCGCCATTTTGACGGGGATGGCGATGGGGGATATAACGGGGTTCTTTTTGGTGGGGGCTGAAGGCGCGTGTGCCGAATGGCGGTCACCGCGGTTTTTTCTGCCGGGCTACTTGACAAGGGCGGATTAAATAATTAGATTATCGACGAAATTTTTTTCGGAGGTTTGAGCGATGCCGATGTATGAATATCAATGTGGCGCCTGCGGGCTGGTGTTCGAAGCCCGCCAGAAATTTTCTGATGCCCCGCTGACCGAGTGTGCTTCCTGCGGGGGTTCGGTGAAGAAACTGATCTCGCAGACCGGTTTTGCCCTCAAGGGAGATGGCTGGTTCCAGCAGGGGTATTCTGAATCCAAGGCCCCGCCGGCTTGCCCGTCGGCCGGGTCGTCCGGCTGCAGCGGCTGCCCCAAGGCGTCCAACGAATGAAAAAAACCCGGTCGTATGACCGGGTTTTTTTTGTTCCATTTTTTGGGGGGGTACATCGACATGGATGGAGCCAGGGGAAGAGCGGTGTCCGGACCGGGGTGTAGCTGGCCTCTTTGTTCGGCGCGTATGGGTCGGTGCGGTTGCTGGCACCCTGTCGTCGCCTGAATGGTTGCCGCTCCTTTTTTTGGACTGCCGCACATGCCTGAATACTTTACTTTCTGCAGCGCGTTTCGTATAGTCTAGGCTCATTTCAAGGAGGTGTGCACGTGGACAAGATTATCGACGGAAAAGCCATTGCCGAGCGGATGCGGGAGACCATTGCTGCCGATACCGCCGTTCTGTCTGCCAAGGGGACGACCCCGGGGTTGGCCGTGGTGCTGGTTGGTGAAGATCCGGCCAGCCGGGTTTATGTTTCGATGAAAGAAAAGGCCTGTGAGAAGGCCGGAATTTTTTCCGCCGAGCACAAGCTTGCGGAGCAGACCACCGAGGCGGAGCTGCTGACCCTGATTGACGCTCTGAATAAGGATGCGCGCATCGACGGCATCCTGGTACAGTTGCCGCTACCCGGACATATCGACGAAAGCAAGGTGCTTGAGGCGATTTCGCCGGCCAAGGACGTGGATGGTTTCCATCCGTACAACGTCGGGCGCCTGGTGACCGGCAACCCCCTGTTTCAGCCCTGCACCCCCTACGGGGTGATGAAGATGCTCGAGCAGACCGGGGTCGACCTGAAAGGGAAAGAAGTCGTCGTGGTCGGGCGTTCCAATATCGTCGGCAAGCCGGTGGCCCTGATGTGCCTGGCCGAGCACGCCACGGTGACGATCTGCCATTCGCGCACCAAGGATCTGGCTGAGCAGGTGCGGCGGGCGGACGTGGTGATCGCTGCGGTCGGTCGCCCGGAAATGATCAAGGGCGACTGGATCAAGCCGGGCGCGGTGGTCATCGATGTCGGCGTCAATCGGGTCGGTGAGAAAAAGCTGGTCGGCGACGTCGAGTTCGAAGCGGCCAGGGAGCGGGCCAGCGCCATCACCCCGGTCCCCGGCGGCGTCGGTCCGATGACCATTACCATGCTGCTGTACAATACGGTCGAGAGCGCCAAGCGGCGCGCGGCCGGCAAGTAATACGACCATTGCAACGCCCGGAGCCGACGTTTCGCTCCGGGCGTTGCTGTCTTCACGGTATGGCCAGGATCAAGCATGATCATCAGCGAACAGAAAAGCAAAGACGAACTGCAGGACCTCCTGGAGGGCCAACAGCGGCTCTTTATCGTCGGCTGCGCCGCCTGTGCCACCGCCTGCAAATCCGGCGGTGAGGAAGAGGTCTTCCGCATGCAGGAATGGCTGGCGACCCTGGGCAAAGAGACCACCGGCAGCGTCATCATCGACGAGGCCTGTCACATCATGCGCGCCGCCCGTGACCTGCGCCAGCTCAGGGTCCAGGTCGAAGAGGCCGACGCCCTGCTGGTGATGGCCTGCGGCGCCGGCATCCAGTCGATTTCCGCCAACACCGACAAGCGGGTGATCGGTGCGCTCAATTCCCTGTTCCTGGGCAACATCCGCCGCTTCGGCCAGTACGAAGAAAAATGTTCCCTCTGCGGCGACTGCATCCTCAACGAAACTGCCGGCATCTGTCCGGTGACCACCTGCGCCAAGGGCTTGCTCAACGGCCCCTGCGGCGGCATGGAAGAGGGCAAGTGCGAGGCCGACCGGGAGATCGATTGCGCCTGGCACCTGATCTACGAGCGCCTGAAAAAGCAGAACCGCAAGGGGGTCTTCGCCCGTACCGTGCCGCCGAAAAACTGGGGCAAGGTGCCCAAGCCGGGACGCCATAAAATCAAACCCTGAGGGTGCGCCTGCGCTGCCCTGATCCGATGGTCCTATAAAAATGTCTAAACTCGAACAGCAACTGGCCGCCGGTCAATTCGTGGTGACCGCGGAGATCGCCCCGCCCAAGGGGACCGATGCCGCCGAGGCCCTGGAGAAGGCGCGCCTGATGACCGGCCTCGCTGCGGTTAACGTGACCGACAACCAGGGGGCCAACATGCGCATGTCCCCCCTGGCCATGGCGGCCCTGCTCCTGCGCGAGGGGATCGAACCGATTCTCCAGCTGACCTGCCGCGACCGCAACCGCATGGCCCTGCAATCCGATATCCTGGGCGCCGCTGCCCTGGGGGTAGAGAACCTGCTGCTGCTCTCTGGGGACCACGCCCGTTTCGGTGACCATCCCAATGCCCGCTCGGTTTTCGACCTCGATTCGATCCAGCTGCTGGAAACCGTCCGCGGCCTGACCGAAGGCAAGGATATGGCCGGCAAGGGGCTGCAGGGCGCGCCCCGGTTTTTCTCCGGAGCGGCGGTCACCCCCGAAGCGGAACCCTTTGAGCTGATGTTTCAGAAATTTGCCAAGAAGGTTCAGGCCGGCACCCGCTTCTTTCAGACCCAGGCCGTTTACGATGTCGAGAAGCTCGAGCGGTTCATGGCCGAAGCGAATCGACTCGAAACGCCGGTACTGCTTGGGGTGCTGCTGCTCAAGAGCGCCCGTATGGCCGAGTTTCTTAACCGCAACATCCCCGGAGTCCGGGTGCCCCAGGTCATGATCGATCGCCTGGCGGCGGCACCGGCTCCTCTCGAGGAAGGCATCCTCATTGCCCGCGAGATGGTCGACCATGCCCGCCGGCTCTGCCAGGGGGTGCACCTGATGACCCTCGGCCATGAGGAGCGGATTGCCGATATCCTCGGTTGCCAGCAGGGGAGTTGCCGGTTATAAAGGTAAAAGTCATCGTGTCCGAATCACCTGACCGCTCCTGGCCTTTCCTTTTAGAGGGAGGGGCGTGCGCGATTTCTGGAGGCTGCTATGTTGAAAAAAACGCCGCTTAACGCCGTTCACCGGCAGGCCGGTGCCCGCATGGTCGATTTTGGCGGCTGGGACATGCCGGTTCAGTACCGGGGGGTGATCGAGGAACACCTGGCCGTGCGCAATGCCGCCGGGCTGTTCGATGTCTCCCATATGGGCGAGATCAAGGTCAACGGCCCCGGCGCGCTGGCGTTCATCCAGGAGTTGACCACCAACGACGCCTCATCCCTCGAAAACGGCCAGGTTCAGTACAGCGCCCTGTGCTATCCCCACGGCGGGGTGGTCGATGACGTGACCCTGTACCGGTTCGTTGACGAACATTACCTCTTCTGCGTCAATGCCGCCAACACCGACAAGGACTTTGCCTGGATGGAAGAGGTTCTTGCCGATGGCGACTTTCCCGGGGTGTCGCTGCACAACGTCAGCGACGACTTCGCCCAGCTCGCCCTGCAGGGGCCGGCGGCCGAAACCATTCTCGCCCGGCTCACCGACTCCTCACTGGCTCAAGTCGGCTACTACCGCTTCTACGAAGGGCTGGTGGCCGGGGTGCCGACCATCATCTCCCGCACCGGCTATACCGGCGAAGACGGCTTCGAGTTGTACTTCGCCCCCGATGACGCCGAAAGCGTCTGGGCCGCCCTGATGGCAGCCGGTGCCGACGACGGGCTGGTGCCGGTCGGCCTGGGGGCCCGGGACACCCTGCGGCTGGAGATGAAATACGCCCTCTACGGTCATGAGCTGTCGACGGAGATTTCGCCGCTTGAGGCGGGGCTTGGCTGGATCACCAAGCTCGACAAGCCGAGCTTCGTCGGTCGTGAGGCGCTGCTGAAGCAGAAGCAGGCCGGGGTGCCGCGGCGCCTGATCGGCTTTGCCATGACCGAGCCGGGAATTCCGCGGGCCGACTACCCGGTCTTCGCCGAGGGGCGTCAGGTCGGCGTGGTTACCAGCGGTACCATGTCGCCCTCGCTGCGGGTCGGCATCGGCCTGGCCCTGGTGGAGACCGCCTGCGCCGCGATCGGCACCCCGTTGCAGATCGGCGTTCGTGCCCGCAAGGTCGGTGCAGTAATTGTGAAGACACCGTTCGTAAAAAAATAACGGCGCCTGAAGTTTGAGAGGTTGCCGGATACCTATCCGGGGGGCGCTCCCCCAATGAAGACCATTTCAGGAGGATGATCATGGAATTTCCCGAGGATTTGAAGTACACCGAAGAGCATGAGTGGGTTCTGGTGGAGGATGGTGTGGCCACCGTGGGGATTAGCGATTTCGCCCAGGATGCGCTGGGGGACGTGGTTTTTGTCGAACTCCCCGAGGTCGGCACCGTTCTTGAGGCGGGCAAATCCTTCGGCGTGGTCGAGTCGGTCAAGGCCGTATCCGACGTCTATGCCCCGATTTGCGGCGAGGTCATCGAGATCAACGAGGAGCTGCAGGATACGCCCGAACTGATCAATACCTCGCCTTATGAAGACGGCTGGATGCTTAAAATCAAGATCGCCGACAGTTCCGAGCTCGATGACCTGATGGATGCCGACGGCTACCAGGCGTTTGTCGAAGAAGAGTAATTCGCCTATTGCGTCGTCTGCAGGAGCTTGTAATGCGCTATATCCCTCACACCGAAGAAGACATCCGCCAGATGCTCGATACCATCGGGGTCGATGCGGTGGCCGACCTGTTCACGGGTATCCCCGCCGATGTCCGTCTGCAGCGGCCGATGAACCTGGCCCCTGCCCTGGCTGAAGGTGACCTGCTGCGGGAGTTCAAGCAGCTGGCCCGGCAGAACGCCACCGCCGACAGCCACCTGTCGTTTCTCGGCGGCGGCGCCTACAACCATTTCATCCCGGCCGTGGTCGATCAGCTGATTTCCCGCAGCGAGTTCTACACTGCCTACACGCCGTACCAGCCGGAAATAAGCCAGGGGACCTTGCAGGCGATCTTCGAATACCAGACCCTGGTCTGCCAGCTGACCGGCATGGACGTGGCCAACGCCTCCATGTACGACGGCGCCTCGGCCTGCGCCGAGGCGGTGCTGATGACGGCCCGCGCCACCCGCCGCAAAAAGGTACTGATATCCGCCGCCCTCCATCCCGAGTACCGGGAGACGGTGGAAACCTATTGCCGCTACCTCGATTTCGATCTGGTGACGATCCCCTTCGCCGCTGACGGCCGCACCGATCTGTCGGCGCTGGAGAGTTCCCTGGGCACTGACGTGGCGGCGATGGTTACCGGCTACCCCAACTTTTTCGGGGTCATCGAAGACCTGGCCTCACAGGCCGCCCTGGTTCACGGCTGCGGCGCCCGCCTGGTGGCGGCGGTGGCCGAGCCGATCGCCCTTGGCCTGCTCAAGTCGCCCGGCGACCTGGGCGCCGACATCGTTGCCGGCGAGGGGCAGAGCTTCGGCATCCCGGTGGCTTTCGGCGGCCCTTACCTCGGTTTTTTCGCCGCCCGGCAGCAGGATCTGCGCTCGATGCCCGGACGCCTGGTCGGCGAGACGGTCGACAAGGAGGGGCGGCGCGGTTTCGTGCTGACCCTGTCGACCCGCGAGCAGCACATTCGCCGCGAGAAGGCGACCTCGAACATCTGCTCCAACGAAGGGCTGTGCGCGCTGATGGCCACCGTCTACCTGTCGCTGATGGGCAAGGCCGGCATCCGCGAGGTGGCGGTGCAGAACCTCTCGAAAGCCGAGTATGCCCGTCAGGCGATCGCCGCCATCGACGGCTATTCCATCCCCTTTGCCGCCCCGGTCTTCAACGAGTTCGTGGTTGAGTCCAGCGAACCGGCCACTGCCGTGCTGGCCCGGCTTGAGCAGCAGAACATCCTCGGCGGGATTGCCCTGGGGCGCTCTTTTGCGGGGATGGACAACCGTTTCCTGGTCTGCGTCACCGAGCAGAACAGCCGGGCCGAGATCGACGCTCTTGTGGCGGCACTGGCAGGAGGTGTGAAATGATGATGGTCGGAACCAGCGGACTGGTGCTCAACGAGAAGCTGATGTTCGAACATTCCGATCCGGGGCGCAAGGGCTACAGCCTGCCGCCCCTGGATGTGCCGCAAGCCGCTCTGCCTGCGCAGCTGGTACGGGATGAGGTGGCCGGTTTTCCCGAGCTGTCCGAGGTGGATGTGGTGCGCCACTTCACCCGCCTGTCGACCTGGAACTACGGGGTCGATTCGGGCTTCTACCCCCTGGGCAGCTGTACCATGAAATACAACCCCAAGATCAATGAGACGGTGGCCCGGCTGCCCGGCCTGTCCGGGGTGCATCCCGCCACCCCCGAGCACCTGTCCCAGGGGGCGCTCAAGCTGATGTTTGATCTGCAGACGGCGTTGGCCGAGATCTCCGGCTTTTCTGCCATCACCCTGCAGCCGGCGGCCGGCGCCCATGGCGAACTGGCCGGCATGCTCATGGTCCGCGCCTGGCATGAGGCGCAAGGCAATCCGCGCACCAAGGTGCTGATCCCTGACACGGCCCACGGCACCAATCCGGCCACCGCCGCCCTCTGCGGCTACGACGTGGTGCCGATCGCCTCCGACGGTGTGCTGTCGGCGCAGACGGTGGCCGAATACATGGACGACGAGGTCGCCGCGCTGATGGTGACCAACCCCAATACCCTCGGCCTGTTCGAATCGGAGATCCGTGAAATCTGCGACATTGTCCATGCCAAGGGGGGGCTGGTCTATTGCGACGGCGCCAACCTCAACGCCCTGATGGGGATCGCCCGCCCGGGCGATATGGGGATCGACGTCATGCACTTCAACCTGCACAAGACCTTCTCCACCCCTCATGGCGGCGGCGGTCCCGGCTCCGGTCCGGTCGGCGTGAGCGAGGCTTTGGCGCCCTTTCTGCCGGTGCCGGTAGTCACTTCGGGGGCTTCCGGGTATCAGCTCCATCATGACCGCCCGCAAAGCATCGGTCGTATGCGGTCGTTTTTCGGCAACTTCGGCATCATGGTGCGGGCCTTCGCCTATATCCGCACCCTGGGGGCGTCGGGGCTGAGGCACGCCAGCGAGATGGCGGTCCTCAACGCCAACTACGTGCGGGCGAAACTGGAGGGGACTTTTCACCTGCCGTACCAGAACCGTTCCCTGCACGAGGTGGTCTTCTCCGACCGCGATCTGGCCGGAGACTGCCATACCCTCGACCTGGCCAAGCGGCTCATCGACTACGGCTATCACCCGCCGACCGTCTATTTTCCGCTGGTGGTCAAGGGGGCGATCATGATCGAGCCGACCGAAACCGAAAGCCAGGAAACCCTCGACGAGTTCTGCGAAGCCATGCTGGCCATCGCCGGCGAAGCCAGGGATAATCCCGAGCTGCTGCATGCCGCTCCGGTGCGTACCCGGATCCGCCGGCTCGACGAAACCGCCGCGGCGCGCAAGCCAAGGTTGAAGTGGGAAGAGCAGTAGAAACACGAAGGGGGAGCCGGTCGGCTCCCCCTTTTCAGTAAAGTAATGGGCGGGTATTGGTGATTTCGTATTTAAAGAAGACCATGATGTTTAACTCGTCCTTCGGGTAGGCCTTGGGGAGCGGGCCGTACGACGCGCCCTTGCGGATGGCCCGGATCGCCGCATCATCCAGCAGCCGGTAGCCGCTGGTTTCCTTGAGTTCCACGTCTCTGACCTCGCCCTCTCGGGTGATGCTCACCTTGAGCAGGCAGGTTCCTTCCTGGCGGAGTTCCCTGGCCATATCCGGATAGTTCCAGACCATGTAGACATTGCGCCTGAAGCGCTGGAAAAAGGAGATGAGAATATCCTTTTCCGTGTCGAGCCAGACCGTGTCCCCCTCCTCAACTTCGGCGCGGTACTTGCGCCGCCACTGGTCGGTGATGCTGACCGCGGCCGATTTGGCCGACGCCATCAGGTCGAGACTTTTCAGGCGTTCAGCGGTGGGAGGTGTGCGTTCGGCTGGCGGAGTCGTTTCGGCTGTCGTCGCTGCCGGGGGAGGGCCGCTGCTGCCCGGTTGCCGCCAGGGTTCGGCTTCAGCTGGCGGCCTTGGAGGGCTGGCTTGTGCAGTTTTCGGCGTCGGCTTCGGGGCCGCCTTGGCCGGTTCGGCTGCGGCGGACGCTTTCTGCGCCTTGGACGGCGCCGCGGCCTTTGGGGTCATGTCGTCGAAATCCGCGCCCTTGGGGGCGGTTTCCTGCTTCACCGCCTGGTCTGACGGCCCCAGGCGTTTGGCCGGGGTGTCCCTCGGCTTGTCCGGTTCACGGCTGGGCGGGATGTCGAGCTCCCGGCTCTTGGGCTGCGGCGGGCGCAGGTCGACGTACACCGGCTTTTTCTCCGGTGCTGCCGGCATCAGGGCATGCTTGGGAAGCAGGAACAGAAACAGCAGGTGCAGCAGCAGGGAAAGGGTGACGAATCCCAGCAGGAAGATGTCCGAGCGGCGGTTCAGATCCATGGGTCCATTGGGTACGGGGCCGGCACTATTGCGCGTCCGGCGATTATACATGAAGCGCGATCATTTCTACAGCAATCATTGTGACTTGCCGCAGGGCGCCCCGTCCTCCTTGGCACCGGGAAAGAGGTTGACCAGTCAGGGTTCATCGGGTATAAATGACTTTTAAATTCAAACTCTGTTTTGGAGGAGGTAACTTACATGCATTTGGTTGATCAGATCAAGGCCAAGGCCCGGGCAAGCCTGCAGACCGTTGTATTGCCGGAAGGTTACGACGACCGCATGGTTGAGGCCGCCGGTCAGATTGTCAAGGACGGGCTGGCTAGGGTGGTACTGCTCGGCAACCCTGACGCCTTGCAGAAAAAAGCTGCGGAGCTCGGTGCGTCCCTCGACGGCGTGACCCTGCTCGATCCCAAGACATCTCCCAAGCTCAGCGGGTATGTCGACGAACTGGTGGCGCTGCGCAAGAAGAAGGGCCTCAGCCGCGAAGATGCTGAAAAGCTGCTGACCGGAGAGGACAATCTCTTTTACGGCGCCATGATGGTGCGCAAGGGGGATGCCGGCGGGGCTGTGGCTGGTGCCTATAACACCACTGGTGACGTGCTGCGGGCCGCTTTTCAGGTGGTCGGCACCGCTCCCGGGATCAATACCGTCTCCTCGGTTTTCCTGATGGTGACCAAGACCCCCGAGTTCGGTGAAAATGGCGTTATCTGCTTTGCCGACTGCGCGGTCAATCCCAACCCCGACGCCCAGGCCCTGGCCGAGATCGCCGTGAGCACCGCCAGCAGCTGCAAGAGCTTCCTCGGGGTCGACGCCCGGGTGGCGATGCTGTCCTTTTCGACCAAGGGGAGCGCCAAGCACGAGGATGCCGACAAGGTGCTCAAGGCTCTTGAGATCGCCAGGAAAATTGCTCCCGATCTGCAGATAGACGGCGAACTCCAGGCCGATGCGGCCCTGCTGCCCAAGGTTGGCGCCAAGAAGGCTCCCGGGTCTCCGGTCGCCGGAAAGGCCAATACGGTCATTTTCCCCGACCTCGATGCCGGCAATATCGGCTACAAGCTGGTCGAGCGCCTGGCCGGCGCCGAAGCGGTCGGCCCGATCATCCAGGGGCTGGCCAAGCCGGTCAACGACCTCTCCCGTGGCTGCTCCGTCGATGACATCATCAGTGTTTCGGCCATTACCGCGGTACAGGCGCAGGGATAAAGACCGGTGACTGGTTGTTGGTGATTAGTGATTGGTTGAAAGCAGAAAGGCCGGCGATAATTTCGCCGGCCTTTTGGTTTTTGTAGGGTGTGTGAGGTGAGGGGGAGGTGGTTTTTCTCAAGCTCTAATCACCAATCACTGGTTTTGCCGGGGTCTTTTTAAGAGGCCGCTGGCCCAGGAGAGCCCGACCCCGAAACCGCAGATGACGATGGTCTCGGCGGTGCCTTCGAGTTCGTCGGCCAGCAGGATCGGCAGGGTTGACGATACCGTGTTGCCGTAATCGTGGGTTGCGTACGGGGCTTTGGCGCGCGGGATCTGCAATTTGTCGGCGATGGTTTCGACGATGATCTTGCTGCCCTGGTGGAGCAGAAAGCGATCGACCTGCTCGAGGGACAGGCCGTTTTTTTCGATCATCTGGCGGATGTCGTCAGGAACAACCTTGGCGGCAAAATTAAATACCGCCCGGCCGTTCATGAAAAGGACGCCGTCGTTGCAGATCAGTTTTTCGTGGTCGCTGCCGAGGGTGCCGAAGGTGAACTGGCCGGAAACCAGTTTCGGTTTGTCCGACACCAGGGTGACGGCGGCCGCGTCACCGAACAGCAGGGTGGTGTTTTTGTCGTTGGGGTCGATGATCTTGGTGTACGGGTCGGCGGTAAAGAGCAGCCCTTTTTTCATGCCGTTGGCCGCCATGAAACCCTGGAAGACCGAAAGGGCATAGACAAAACCGGAGCATCCCAGGGAAATGTCGAAGCAGGCACAGCGCGCCGGCATGCCCAGTTTGCCATGCAGCATTGCCGAGGTGTGCGGGATGTTGCGGTCGGGATTCTGGGTCACCACGATCATCGCCTCGATGTCGTTCAGGTCGACATCCGTTTTACGGCAGAGGTCGGCAAAGGCCTTGACGCACAGATCGGAGGTATCTTCATCGGCCCCTTTGACGGAGATCTGACGGACACCGATTTTCTGCTCGATGAAGTGATCATCGATGCCGAACTGCTCCTTCCGGTTGTAGTTGGAGATCCTCCCCTCGGGAATGTAGTAACCGATTTCCTCGATGCCGAGCATGCTGATACCTCCGTGAGCAAAACCGTTGGTTCGGTTCAGATGTGCGCTGAGCTTGTCAATTCTTGTGCTGTCAAAGCGAAGACCGACGGATGATAACCGTCGGTCTTCTTGCTGTCAATGGCGCAATTGCCGGTTCTTTGCCAATTATTTGCGCTGAAATTCCTTGGTGGCGAAAGAGTACTTGAACTTCATGTGATCGGTGTAGGTTCCTTCGAGGATCGCGACCACGTCTTCGGTGAAGACCAGTTCTTCGTCGGTGGGGATGACGAAGACCTTGACCGGCGAGTCGGGCTTGGTGATGACGGTTTCCCGCTTGCGGGTCATGGTGGTGCGATTGACTTCCTTGTCGAGATGGATGCCCATGAAGTCGAGCCCGTCAAGGGCCTTCTCCCGGATAAGCCACGCCATCTCGCCGACGCCCGCGGTAAAGACCACGGCATCGATTCCGCCGATGGCCGCTGCGTAGGAACCGATATATTTTTTCAGGCGGTAGGCTTCGATTTCAAGGGAAAGCTTGCAGCGGTCACACCCTTTTTCAGCTCCCTCGATGACATCGCGGCGGTCGGTGAATTCACCGGTAATGCCGAGCACGCCCGATTTTTTGTTGAGGATCGAGTCGATCTCCTTGGGAGTGTAGCCCTCCCGCTCCATGATGAAGGCCGGGATGGCCGGGTCGATATCGCCGCAGCGGGTGCCCATGACCGCCCCTTCGAGGGGGGTCAGTCCCATGGAGGTGTCGACCGAGACGCCCCCCTTGATGGCCGAGTGGGAAACGCCGTTGCCGATGTGCATGGTGACGATGTTGCAGTCCTTGGGGTCCTTGCCGAGGAGTACGGCGGCCCGCTTGGAAACGTACAGGTGGCTGGTGCCGTGGAAGCCGTAGCGGCGCACGCCGTATTTTTCGTACCACTCGTAGGGGAGCGGATAGGTGAAAGCGTGCTGCGGCATGGTCTGATGGAAGGCGGTATCGAAGATGGCGATATGCGGGGCGTCCGGGAGGACGGATTTGGCCGCCTCGATGCCGGCAATGTTCGGCGGGTTGTGCAGCGGCGCCAGGTGCTGCACCTCTTTGATGGCGTCGAGCACGGAGTCGTCAATCATCACCGAACAGGTGAACTTTTCCCCGCCGTGAACCACCCGGTGGCCGACCGCCGAAATCTGGTTCATGTCGGTGACGACGCCGTGCGTGGTGCTTGTCAGGGTTTTGATGATCAGGTGGATCGCGACCTTGTGGTCGGGACATTCGTATTCTTCACGGTACGTTTCCCGACCGGGAACCTCGTGTATGATATAGGAGTCGCCGATGGTGACCCGTTCCACCATCCCCTTGGCGACGACCTCTTTTTTTGACCAGTCGAACAGCTGGTACTTGACCGAAGAGCTGCCGCAATTCAATGCGAGAATATCCATTAAAAAATACCTCCTCCACAAGTTTTAGTTTTAATAAACGTTCCCCATTCGTGCAAAATATCGTTTTATGTCTTTTGCATCTGTCCCCGAATGCAAGACGTACAGTGCTGCAAATGCGGCGCTATGTACGAAAAAAGAATGGGAAAATGTTCTAGAAGGGTAATGGAAGCAAGGGGAAATTGCAAGAAATTTGTGCTGTTTCCGGCGGCTTGTTTGGTCTGGACAGGCGCTCTTTCGTGGTGTACGCTCTGGATGGTCTAGAACGGTGTCTTTAATCCATGGTGAAAGGAGGTGGCGGTCATGGCTCATACCATTACCGACGAGTGCATCAATTGTGGAGCTTGCGAACCGGCTTGTCCCGTCGATGCCATCAGTGAGCAGGGGGATGTTCGGGTCATCGATGCGGCGACCTGCACAGATTGCGGCGCCTGTGTGGATACCTGTCCCGTAGATGCGATCGAGGCTCCCTGACGTCTCGGGGGGCAGTCGAATGATGTCTGCCTCCCCTTTTTTTTATGAGTGTTCAATGGCTCTTCGCCAGGGGCCTGGAGGTTGCTATGTTTGGGCTTGGTACCACCGAAATGCTTATCATCCTGGTGCTGGTTCTGGTCGTTTTCGGCGCCGGCAAACTTCCTGAAATCGGGGGAGCGCTCGGCAAAGGGCTGCGCAGTTTCAAGAAAGCCGTGCAGGACAAGGATGAAATTGATATCACGCCGAAAAACGAGGACGAAAAAGACAGGGAGGAGTAGCTCCTCCCGGCTGCTGGTCAGGGGTGAAAATGAAAAGGCCGCACGAAATCGTGCGGCCTTTTCTGTTTTCGAGTCTGATTTGATAGGCGATTATTGCTGGCCGCCAGGTTTGGAATCCGCCACTTCGACGGTAAATTCGGTGACGTTGGCCGGCAGGTCCCGGAAGACGATCATGTAGGGAATCGTCTTGCCCGGCGCGACATTGAGGTTGGACAGGACGTTGCCGAACTGGTTGTTCATGGCCTCTTCGATGAGGGCAAAGGTTGCTGTCTGCAGGTCCTCGTGATCGAGCGGGTTGCCGCAGAAGACGGTCTGCTGCATCAGCACGTTGCCCTTGTCGTCGTGGAGCATCCCCTTGACGGCGATGGCCGAACGGTTTTCCGGGTAGCCGTTGACCGCTTCTCCCTGAACCACAAAGAGCTGTCCCGCCTGCTGGTTCATGATGAAAAAACTGTTCGGCAGGGGGAGGCGGATCTGGGCTGCCGGGACGCTCGGTTCCGGCTTCCCCGTGACTTGGTTGATGAGTTGTGAAATGTCAGCGGTGCCGCCCTGCCAGAGCAGGTAGCCTGCGACCGCCCCCAAAATCAGCAGCAGGATCAGGAAGATGCGCAGTACGCCGGACATGGGGCTCTTGCGCTTCATTTTTGGCAGAGCGGGCATGCTTGCGGCCGGCTCGATCAAAGGTTCAGGAGCGGAAGCCGGCATTTCAGCGGGTTTGGGCCTTTCTGCCGGGGCGATCATTTCCCGGGGTTCGGCCGCAGTCGCGAGGCCTTCCCCGTTTTCGCCGAAAGAGATGCCGTCAAAATCGAAATCGTTGTTTCCGGGTGTTTCCGATTGGGGTTCGTCGAAGTCAATTGCGCCGTTGTTATCCTGTTCGGCGGGTATCTCGTCATCCGTGGCAAAAAGGTCGTCTTTATCAAAAGAAAATGCGTCTGCCGTTTCGGTGCTGTCGCTGTCGAATGAAAATTCGCTGGGTCCGGATTCATCGAAAGAGAAATCGGACAGGCCGTCTCCCCCCTCGGCGGCGGGTTCTTCTTCAAAAGCGAATTCGTCCACTGGCAGGGATTCGCCGCTGTCCGGCTCTTCATCGAATTCGAATTCATCGGCGCTGCCAGCATCGATGTTTTCTTCGCCGAAGCCAAAGGCGTCACCGGTTATTTCTTCTTCCCGGGGTTCCTCCAGGTCAAGGCCAGTGGCGCCGGGCCCTTCTTCAAAGGCGGCCTGGACCGTGTCCACGCCGGGTTCTCCCCCCCAGTTGTCATCCAGTTGGATGCCGGAGTCGGGGCTGTCGGCCGGGATCTCGTCGACGGAGGAGAGTCCGAGATCTGATGCGTCGAAGCTGGTGCCCCACTCATCGTCGCCGGCCGGGGATTCTGCCGTTTCTGGTGATATCCCCCCTTCGGCCGAGGGAGCGGGCGTCTCGTCAAAGCCGAAACCCAGATCGTCATCTGTTGGCAGGGTGTCTTCTGCGGTCTCTTGCTCGCCGGGGGCGGTGTCGAGTTCCGGTTCGCCAAATCCGCTCTTCCAGAGGTCCTCGGCGGCGGGGGCTTCGGTGTCCATTTGCGGGGGCTTCGCTGCGGGCTCTGTTGAAAAAGTCCCGGCGGCAGCTTCATCCGCGGGCGGTTCAACTGGGGCCGGTGCCGTTTCCGGCATGACGGTGAAAATGTGGCGGCACTTGGCGCAGCGCAGCTTGACTCCTTCCGGCTTGACTTTATCGTCGGAGATCTTGAAGCGGGTGGTGCATTCGGGGCATTGGATGACCATGCAAGTCACTCCCTTTCAGGCCTGATCAGAGACCCTGTACCATGTAGATATCTGGAAGGTTCCGGTACTTCTCATCATAATCGAGGCCGTAGCCAATGATGAAGCCGTCGTCCATGGAGATGCCGACGTAATCGGCCCGGATAGGGACTTTTCTGCGGGCGCTCTTGTCGATCAGGGTGCAGATCTTGAGAGAGCGGGGTTCCCGCAGCATCAGTCGGTTGTACAGTGATTCAAGGGTGTAGCCGCTGTCGATGATGTCCTCGACGATGATTACATCGCGGCCCTTGATCGGCATTTCGAGGTCTTTGCGCATTTCGACAAGCCCCGAAGATTGGGTCTCGGAACCATAGCTGGCAAGGCGGACAAAGTCGACGACGGCAGGGGTGCTGACGGCGCGGGCAAGATCGGCGAAGAAGAGAAACGAGCCCTTCAGGACGCAGACCAGCAGAATCTCGGTCTCTTGGTGGTCGCGGCTGATTTCTTCTCCCAGGCGCAGGACCTGGCGGGCAATTTCATCTTTGGAGTAGAGCAGCTGCAAATCGTGTTGGGGCATGCGTATCCTGTGAAATAAATTGAACATAAAGGCTGTCGCGTATTCTATACAAGATAAGCGGTATGTGTCAATTTTTTCAGCGATCTACAAAGCTCTGGCCAGTGACTTTTGGGCTGTGATATACTTTGCAAATGTCCGGGTAGCTCAAATCTGGAAATAACGGAAAAGGAAGGATACTCAATGCGACCGATAACTGTTGTCCTGCTGGCGCTGCTGGGTTGTCTTACGGCGTTACCGGCACTGGCTGAAGGGCCGAAAATGGCCGTGGAAAAAGCGGATTTCGATTTTGGGCAGATTTTTCAAGGGGAGAAGGTCGAGCATACCTTCAGGTTTCAGAATGCCGGGGATGAGCCGCTGGTCATCGACCGGGTCCGCAGTTCCTGCGGCTGCACCGCGGCGCTGCTGTCAACCAAGATCATCGCCGCCGGCGACGTGGCCGAACTCAAAGCCACTTTCGATTCGGCCCGTTTCAGCGGTGCGGTGGTGAAAACCATCTATCTATACTCCAACGACCCCGTGCAGCAGGTGACCGAGCTGCACATGCGCGGTACCGTCAAGCAGGAAATCGTCATGTCGCCTTCGCGCCTAGACCTGCAGAACCTGGTCGTCGGTGCCAGCAAGGAGTTTGCGGTCACCCTGTCGAATCAGAGCAAAAACCCCCTCGCGCTCTCCGGCCTGCAGACAACCACCCCGGAATTGACCGCGGTACTGTCGGCCGAGCAGATTGCGCCGGGCGGCGAGGTCAGCATCACCGTTCGGGTTACTCCCAAGGAAGGCTCCGGTCGGTTGAACGGCTATGTGCTGCTGCAGACCAACAGTGAGCATGTGCCGGAGCTGCGGCTGCCGATCTACGCGTCGGTGGCCCCACCGGCGTCCAAGTAGCCGGCCTCGTAAATTGAAAGCCCCCGGAGGTCCGGGGGCTTTTTTTTTGTCTGTCCTTGTTTCGATCTGCTCCGGCGCCCTTGAAACACGACGAAAGCTGTCTATACTATTAATTAGTTTGTTTTCGGGCATTGGCTCCGGGGCGACACAAGTGCTTACCGTTTCATGGGAGGGTTCATGGCGAACGACAGCCTTCCGCCGAATCAGCGGCGGTTTTTTCTGACCATCGTTCTCGGCGGACTCAGTGCCGTGCTGGCTGCTGCAGCCGGCTGGCCGGTCTTCCGTTTTCTCTCGTCCGGCAGTGCCGGGGCCGACGTCGAGACCGTCGAAATCCCCCGGGACAGTGTCGAGGTCGGCGGGGCCCATTTTCTGACCTACCGCGGACGACCGGTGGTGGTTCTGCAGAAGGCGGCGGGGGAGTTCGTCGCATTTTCTGCGGTTTGTACCCATCTCGGCTGCATCGTCAAGTGGGTTCCTGATCCGGGAGAGTTCCTCTGCCCCTGCCATGCCGGCCGATTTTCGACCGATGGTACCGTTCTGGGCGGCCCGCCGCCAAAACCCCTCGAGCCGATCCCGGTGGTTCTTGCCGGCGATCTGCTGCGCATCGGGTAGGAGGTGACGATGACCCTGTTGAAACGTCTGGTCGATTACCTGGATGTGCGCCTTGGCGTCCGTGAGCTGGTCCGGCAGAATCTCACCGGATACCTGGTGCCGCGCCGGGCCAATTTCTTTTACACTCTCGGCGCCGTGCTGCTGGCGCTCTTTTCCCTCCAGTTTGTCACCGGCATCCTCCTGCTGATCTATTACCGGCCCGACGCCGCCAACGCGTTTGCCAGCGTGCAGCACATCATGAACGACGTCCCTTACGGCTGGCTGATCCGCTATGCCCATGTCGCGGGGTCGAACATCATTGTCATCGCCCTGCTGCTGCATATGCTCTCTGTGCTCTTCATGGGGAGCTACAAAAAGCCGCGGGAGTTGACCTGGCTGACCGGTTTTCTGCTCTTCAACCTGTCCCTGGCGCTCTGCCTGACCGGCTACCTTTTGCCCTGGAGCCAGCTCTCCTTCTGGGCAACCACCGTGGCGACCGACGCCGCCGGAGCGGTTCCGGTGGTCGGCGAAATGGCCGTTTATTTCCTGCGCGGCGGAGCGATGGTCGGCGAGGCGACCCTGGGGCGGTTTTTTGCCCTGCACGTGATGGGGCTGCCGCTGCTGCTAGGCGCGCTCATCGGACTGCACCTGTTTCTCATGCGCCGCGTCGGCATCTCGCGGCCGCCCTTCGGGCCGGAGTATGAGCCGCCGGCACCACTTACGGCCTTCCACCACGAAGAGCATCCCGACGGCATCCCGTTTTTCCCCCATTACGTGGCCAAGGACCTCGCCGCGACCTTTTTCTTTCTGGCGGCTCTGGCCTGGGTCGTCTTTTTTGCCCCGGCCCTGTTCATCCCCCCCGCCGCCCTGGAGCCGGCCGACCCCTTTGTGACCCCGCCCCATATCAAGCCCGAGTGGTACTTCCTCTGGGCTTACCAGGTGCTGAAGATTTTCCCCAGCAAGGTCGTGGGGCTGGCCGTGCAGGGGGCGTTCATGACCCTGTTGGCGCTGTTGCCTTTTCTGGATGTCGGCCCTGAACGCCGCCCGGCACGTCGGCCGCTCTTTGTCGCCTGTTATTTTCTCGGCATCCTGCTGATGGTTGCCCTTTCTATCTGGGGGCATTACTCATGAAAAGTCGAACTGCCACCCTGATTCACCTCCTGCTGTTCTGGCTGATACTGGCAGGACTGCCGTCTTTTGCAGCCGCCGCCGAAGAAACCGTCTGTCTGCAGTGCCACGGCGGACAGCCCGGTCCCCTCGGTGCGCCGGTGCCGCTGTGGCGCGAAAGCGTTCATCAGGCCAACGGGGTCTCCTGTCAGCACTGCCATGGCGGCGATCCGACCGATTTCGCCATGGCCATGAGCCCGGAGCGCGGCTTCATCGGGGTCCCGGCAGCGGATGACATCCCCGCGTTCTGCGGGCGCTGCCATGTCGGCGTGCTTGATGATTACCTGGCCAGCGCCCACGGCCAGGCCCTCGGCGCCGGCGGGCCGCAGTGCGTCACCTGTCACGGCAATCATCGGATCACGCGGGCGACCCTCGACCTGATCAATCCGCAAGACTGCTCCCGCTGTCACGAATACGGTCGCGCCGATGAACTCCGCCAGGCGGTCTCCGGAACCGATGCTCTTATTATCGGACTGGAGCGGGACCTGGCCGAACTCCATCGCCTCGGACTCGACACCGAGCGGCTTTCGGGAACGGTCTTCTCGCTGCGCAACGAGTTCCACCGGCTGTTTCACAGTGTCGACGTGGAGAAGGTCCGATTCAAAACCGGAGTTTTCGCCCAGGATTTGGGCAAGATCGAAGAGGAGATTGCCGCCATCCGCAGCGACCTGGGACAGCGCAAGCTCTGGGGCGGGGTGATCATGGCGCTGCTGGTGCTGGCCGGACTCTGCTCCCTGCTCATTCACAAGAGTTACAAGGAAGAGGCCGGCGGCGACTGAGGTTGCTGCCGGATTCAAGGAAAAGCCGGGTCGTCTGCTGACGACCCGGCTTTTTTATTTCATGAAGTTCTCTTTCAGGTCTATGTAGGCTCGGCGGATGTTGAGTCGGATGAACTGCTCGTAGCCGCTGTAGTTGCCGTACCCCGGCAGGGAAAAGGTCTGCAGGGTTTTGTCGAGGCTGTCGCCGCGTTCCAGGTGCTTCAGGACCTCGGTGACCATGTCGCGGAAAAAGTCTTTGAAGCGGATGATTTCGTCGGTTGAACTGACTGGTCCGAAGCCGGGGATGATTTTCCTGGCCCCGAGCCGTTCGATGAATTCGAGGGCCAGCAGCCAGTCTTCCATGTGCCCGTCGCCCATATAGCCGACGCTCTTGACGTAAACCAGGTCGCTGGTGAACAGCACTCCCGACTCGGGGAAAAAGACCAGGGTGTCCCCCTCGGTGTGGGCCCGGCCCATGTTGGTCAGGATGATGGTTCGCTCGCCCAGTTTGAGAGTCAGGCCATCGCTGAAAAAGAGGATCGGCCGGTTAGTCTCGCGAATTTCGTCATCCATCGCTTTCCAGGTCTGCCAGGAAATGATGAGGTCGACTCCTGCCGGAAAGTCGAAATCGATGTGGCTGTAGCCGGTGTGGTGGTGGGCCAGGATGAAATGCCGCAACGGCTTGTCGGTTACCGTGCGAATGGCCGTGACCAGGTCATCGACGGCCTTCTTGGTCATGTGGGCACCGCCGGCCACGACATATTCGGGGCCGACCACGAAGAAAGCGTTGGAAGTGGCGCTGCTGCCGGGTCGGGAGATGGCGGCGAATACCCCGTCGGCGACCTGCTCAAGCGAGTAGCTGGCCTGGGCGCCCGCTGCGGCCCGCTCGGTTTTGCCGTCGCGGCTTGGGATTTCCATCAAGGCTTCGCCGCGGCGCGGCAGTTCCCGTTCTGCGGCAACGGCAGGCGGTTTGCTCACGGGAAGCGGTATTGCGACCGGTCGCGGCGGTTCGACGCGGACCGGCTCGGGTTTCGCTTCCGCAGGCTTGGCCGGCGGCGCCGTTTCGACGATGGTCGGTGCCGCTTCAGAGGGCGCCGGGGGGGCGGCTGCGACTGGCATCTGCGGTTCCGGCACCTTGACCGGTGCGATCGGTTCCGCTGGCGGCAACGGTTCGGGGGCCGGTGGAGCAGGAGGGGGTTGCAGCCCTGCCAGTTCATCAGGGCGCAGGCCCGGCGGCACGATCGCCAGCACATCCAGGCCGTTCAGGATCTCCCGACCCGTCGGGCTGTCTCCCATGGTCAGCAGAATCGTCTGCAGTTTTTGCAGCAGCCACGGGTTGAGCCCCTGGCGGGCAACGATCAGATCCGGGGAGGTTGTTTGCGGCGACTGGCGCAAAACGTGGTCGGCCAGAGGGAAGAACTCGCCGGGGGGCTGGCTGGCCAGGTAGCTGTCGCTGAGAATCGCCAGGTCGACCAGGCGGTAGCGGTTGAGCCAGTCGTGAAGGGTCTTTTCGCTGCTGAAGATCTGCACCGAGACTTCTTCAGACAACTGGCTGGCGAGATAATTGGTGAGATAGCCGGCCTCTTTTTCCGAGTGCAGCAGGCTGTTGGCGTTTGTCACCACGCCGAAGGTGATCTTGGCGTGGGCCGGCAGGGCGGCCAGCAGCATCAGCAGAAAGAACAGTGGGACACTGGATTGTCGCATCGGGGTTTCCGTTGGCAGGGGGTGAGCTTTTCAATCAAGTCGCCGGCCGAGTATACCAGCAATGCCGGGATTACGGCAAGTTCAGTGAGAAGTTTGCGGTTGCAATCTGAAACGAGTTGGGGTATAAGTCCTTTCTCCACGCGCGATTAGCTCAGCTGGATAGAGCGCTGCCCTCCGGAGGCAGAGGTCGCAGGTTCGAATCCTGCATCGCGCGCCACAACAAATTCAAGGGGTTGCATCGAAAGATGCGACCCTTTTTGCTATGGCGCGAGGCAGAATTCGAAGCGAACCGAGCGCTGACTTGATGTCAGCAGAGCGGCCAGGGATGGCCGCGTCAGCGAGGTGAGGGGGGCCTGCGCAGGAGCGGACGTGATGTCCGCGAC